>NZ_FNQE01000016.1 GCF_900107485.1 Proteiniborus ethanoligenes | reverse complement strand
TGCTAAATCTATATAAGATCCTTTGTTAGTTATATATTCTTCTATAACTTCTAGTTTAAACTCCTTAGTGTAAGAATTGTTTCTCTTTGTAGTATCAAATGCATTGACCCCATGTTCTCTATATTTAAAGTACCATTCTCTTAATGTTGTCCAATTAACTCCAATTTCCTCGGCTATGCTTTGAAAACTACCTTTACCTTTCTCATAGTCTTTGCATGCTTGAGTTTTTGTTTCTATACTATACTGTGATTTCTTCCCCATAAAAAATACCTCCAAGTAGATAATCTAATTTTAATTAATTAGACTGTCTACTTTGGAGGTATCATATCACCTTCATATTAGGGGGTATTTCCTCTGTATCTAGTCTTTTATATGCATTTTCTTTATATGTGTTTAGTACCTCATTGTAGGGAATTGCCTCTCCCTTCATATCTCCAAATTTCTTTACCTGTATAATATCCTTGTCACCAGTATCATTTACATTTCCGTGTACTTGAGTAGCTTCTCCATCTCCACCTAGATTTTTAGGTGTAAAGATGCTTTCATAGTCTTTAACTTCTTTTTGAGAGCCCTCTTTTTTCCCGGACTGCCCTGAGCCACTGCTGCCTGATGAGCTTTCACTGCCTGGTGATGAGCCTTCTCCTGCTCCCGAGCCTGCACCAGAGCCTTGACCCTGTCCTTGCCCTACTCCACTTCCCCCTTGATTTCCTCCACTATTACTTCCTTGGTTGCCGCTTCCAGATGGATTTTGTCCTGTAGGATTACTATTGGAGCTTTGTGGTGGCTTTCCTGTAGCAGCGGTTAAGTTGTCTAATGCTTTATTAAGCTCAGATATGGCTCCTGAAACCTGAGAATCATTCATTAATCCATCTAAGGATTGAGCTAGGCTGTTTAAGCTGTTGGCTAACTTTTCATTGTCAATATTTCCTTCTATACCCTGTGCTACTATATCTGATATTTGATTAAATGCGTTTAGAAGCTCAGGATTGTCTTTTAAGGCTTCCGAAAGTGCATTTAAATCCTGTGCCACATTTTTCAACTCTTCACTGTTCATATTTTTAATATCTTCAGACATTTTTTTTATACTTTCCCCTAGCTCTTCCCCATCCTTACTCTTTATGCTTTCAGCAAGGTCTTTAGTAAACTCCTTATTAGAAAGCTTTTTAGCAATTTCCTTAATTTTTTCTTCCCTAAGTCTATTTTCTATATCCTTCAATTCCTTCTTTGTCTTTAAGGCTTGTTTCTGGATATCCTTTAGATTGTCTGATTTACTAAGGTTTTTCTTAAGCTCCTTTAATGTACTCTCTATTTGCTTTTTTTCTTCTAAGGTTAATCTCTTTTCTTCTTGGATGTTTTTTTCTATTTTCTTAATATTCTCTATTTCATTTTTTATTGTATTCTTGTTTTTCTCTTTAATTAGTCCTTCCTCATATGAAGATGTATTAATAAATCCTACAAAAATAGATGAGAGGATTAGTAATAACACTGGGGCTAAAATTTTCATAGAAGGCTTGAGGCTAATACTCTTCTTTAAATCACTCTTGCTTAAGCTATCTACCGCATCTTTTTTTTGTAGCTCTGCAAGCTTTGAGCTATTTCCCTTTAGCTCTAGTGCAGTAGTGATTCTTTCCTTAAGGCCCAATGAATCTACTAATCTTGCAGTTTCATAATAGGAAGGACGGTTTATTATTGACCATATAAACCCTAGCAATAGGGATATGACTAAGGATATGACTATTTTCGACAAAATAAATGTAATAGGAAATATCCTAGATAAAATCATGATTATTAACATAGCTGATGAAAATAATATTAGAGAATAGGATATATATTTTACAAGTCTATTTAAATAATATTTAATTCTTAATGATTTTAATAATTCTAGTAATTTCTTATCTAGCATGAGAATCAATCCTTATTTGGAATTTTTATTTTTTCTTTTCTTTTTAACCTTTGATTTACCACCTAATCGAGTCATAGGGTTAATCTTTAGTGATGATAAATAAAGTAAAATACTTGATGCTACTATATCAAAGCCTAGATTAATATATAAAGGTGTTAAAGGATTCCCACCAGTTCCCCTACCAATAAATCCACTTAATATATCTGTACCCATCATATTAAA
This sequence comes from Proteiniborus ethanoligenes, assembly GCF_900107485.1. NCBI lineage: Bacteria > Bacillati > Bacillota > Clostridia > Eubacteriales > Proteiniborus > Proteiniborus ethanoligenes. The sequence goes on along the minus strand of NZ_FNQE01000016.1, from coordinate 74,137 downwards.
AAGTATTGCTCCAAGTCCGCTAAAAGGATTGGCGTATAGTACTATTGGGAAGGATTGTGTAATAGAAAGTCCTCTAGGTAAATAATAAAAGGCTCTAGTTAACAATACTACAAAAAATGTACCTCCCAAAAGGAATAACGTAATAGCATAGCTAGCTATAGTTGATGTAGAGGTTTTTCTAAAAAATGTAGACATGAATATACCTATGCTACCAAAGAGTATTGCAGTTACAAAGTAAAACCCAAATATAATGATGATATTTCCCGGGGAAACTCCACCAAATATGAAAAATGTGCTCATAACCGGTATAGACACTAATAACAGGAGTATTACTTCAGCTAGTGAAGAAAATAGCTTCCCTAATATTATTGATATACTTGACATTCTAGTACATATAAGCAAATCTAAGGTGCTTCTCTCCCTTTCTCCTGAAATACTGTTTGAAGTAGTAGCAGGTACTATAAATGTTAATAGCAATAGCTGAAAAATAGTAAATACAAAAAACATTTCTTTTACAGTATCTAATCTCATTCCCCTATAATCATTGTAAGAAAAAAGCATATCTCCAAATACTAAAAGTACTAATAAGGATAATAATAAGACGTAAAGGGACATCATAACGGGAGTTCTCCAAGTTCTCATACTTGTCTTTAGTTCCTTCTTTAATACTGGATTCATTGCTCCACGTCTCCTTTCGTAACCTGCATAAATATTTCTTCTAAATTGCTTTCTAGAAGATTAAATGAAGCTAGTGGAATATCTTGTGCTACAAGCTTTTTAATAAGATTAGCACTTTCCCTCTCCCCACCATCAAAGCTAAATTCAATTATATTTTCATTTTCGTATATGTTTGATACTAAAGGCTCTTCCATTAGTAAATTTACTGTCTTCTCTATATTATCTAAAACTTTTATGCGTAATCCATGTGTACCGGTTACCTTTTTCATTATCTCATCAACAGTACCACTTATGACCATTTCGCCATTCTCTATTATTCCTATACTAGTACAAAGCTCTGCCAATTCAGGCAATATGTGAGAACTGATTAATATGGTCTTTCCCATTTTTCTAAGCTCTCTTAATATATCCTTCATCTGCACCCTTGCTCTAGGGTCCATACCTGATGCAGGCTCGTCTAGGAGTAAAAAACTAGGATTGTGGATAAGGCTTCTAGCTAAGCATAGTCTTTGCTTCATACCTCTAGATAATTGGTCTACATAAGAGTCTACTTTATTTGTTAAATCTACTAGGTCTAAAAGATCCCCAATCATTTTTTTCTTTTCTTCCTTATTAAGTCCTGCTATGTCAGCATAAAACTCTAAATATTCATTAACCTTTAGATTGTCATATACACCGAAAAAGTCAGGCATGTATCCTATTTGGTTTCTTGCTTCTTTAATATTCTTAGATATTTCTGTATCATTTATATATATGCTTCCAGAGGTAGGCTTAAGCAAGGTCGCTATCATCTTTAAGGTAGTAGTTTTTCCTGCACCATTTGGCCCAACAAAACCAAATATTTCTCCTTCCTTTATTTCTAAGGAAAGATTATCTACTGCAGTAAAGCTTCCATATTTTTTAGTTAAATTTTCTATTCTTATCATCTATTTTGCTACCCCCTTTACTGAAAATGTAGGTATGCGGATGTAATCTCTTCCGTCCAATTCTATTTTTATCTGAGTTCCATATGCTTCATCATAATAGATGTCTCTATTATCCATATCTATAGATATGGTAAAGCTATTATAAGTCTCCCATTCATCCCTTTCATAGTTGTATATCCAAACCTTGTGACTTGAGGATACATTGCCATAAATTAAATTAATATCCATCTTTTCAAGCTCTATATTGTCCTCTGGCTTTGCTGACATTATTACATAGCCTTGGCCATGAAGGCTTTTATCATAGGTATCTAGATGTAAGCTTGATAATTCTAATATTTTTAGGGATAAAATCCCATAAGGTATATTAACTAATTCACCAGGCTCATAACCTATTTCTATAGGCATAGTAAATAAGTTTCTATCTATTCGGTCTGTTGCTTTCCCGTTTACAGTTATATCACTTAAAAGCTTATCTGTATTCCATGCTATTAGAAATGCACTATTTTCATTATCATAATAAGTATTTGAACCGAAAAAACCTTCTAATATTTCTCTTTTCATTTCATTAGGAAGAATATCTTCTTGAGCCACATTAGTTCTTGGCCCTCTATTCCATGGGTAAATAGAATCTAGTACTTGATAAAAGTCTTTTCTATACATTGAAGCAGTTTGATTAGATGAAGCTGTAGTGTTGAGCTTAAAATCAATTTTTTTAGCATCTCCACTTTTAATGTCGCCTATTCTATAATAGTCAAGCCCATAAAATATAATAGCATCCTTCAACTCTAGACCTGAATTGTTCTTAATCTCACCTGTTAAAGCATTGTCCTTTAATTTAATTTCTTGAATTATTCCATTATCAAGCCTTTTGCTTTCGTTAAATGTTACCTGTTGAACATCCCAAACTCCTCTTTTCTTAAAGGAGATAGTCTTGTTTTTGTTAAGGATATATTCAAGGACAATATCATCCTCATTAAATTCAAGATATTCTGCTCTTACTTCATTGGCTGGTATTGATATGTTCACATTTTCTCCACCCTTTATATCTACACTTCCATTTTTAAAGCTTATAACTCCTGAGGAAGTGTTTATATCAACACTGGTCATATCTTTATTAAAGCTAATTATAGAAATATTGTTCATAAGTGGGTTTTTAAAGCTGCCTCCCGTACCCCATAAAAGTATTATAGAAGAAGCAAGCACTGCTAAAGAAGGTATTGTAATCCAAGCAAGCTCCCTTTTATCTAGCTTCTTTAAAACTATATAGTTTATAGGCCCTACTACTAGTGTAAAAGCCATTAAAATAATTATCATTACTTTAACAGATGGCACCTTGCTTTTAGGTAAATATCTGTTTAAATAAGAGTATCTGCTATTAGAGTTACTATTTCTGGCAGCCATATCCAAGGAATATTTCCATGAAGTACTACCATCTAAAAATTTTTCTAAATACTTAACTCTTCCTTCCCATTCTACAAAGGGACTTAGTCCTAGGTCAAACCCAAATATAATTACCTTGCCATTGCCTTTATTGGAGCTAAAAATAATTGGCTGATTATCTTCCTTAAGCTCTACTTTGCCCGCAATTAGCTCTGCATTTATTATAGATAAAGGAATATTAGGCTGGAATACTCTTCCATAGGTGTCCTTCATGTCATTAAACTCTGTAATTGAAGCAGACCCATTTATTTTAACAAAATTTAGGTCATCTAAATCCTTTAATGTTTTGCTGTAATTTGGACCTGTACCTATTAGAAGGACCCCTCCATCTTCTATCCATTTCTTTAATGCTTCTTTTTGATCACTATTTAAATTCTCGGTATTATAATTATTTATGAGTATCATGTCCAGCATGTTTAAATGCTTAGGATTTGTAGGAAAATTATCTATTTCGCATATGGAAGTATTTCTTGATGTACCTCTATTATTTGCATCTGAAAAAGCCATAAGAGTTAAATATCTAAGGGACTCAATATCATCGCTTAATATTCCTATGCCTAAAGTATTGGAAGATTTGGGTGTCGGCATTGATAAGGCTTTTTCCTCCCATATTACCTTATCATTATTATCTAAAATTCTTATTGCATATTTAGATGTGTATCTATCATTATTAATTTCCATTGTTACAGTCTTTGTAGCGCCCTTTGCTATATCTAGCTCTTTAGTATGAGCCACATATAGCTTTTTACCTGAATAGGATATTACCTGAAAAAGCACTTGAACTTTACCTTTTACATCCTTTAGATTATTTTTTATCTCTATGCTTATTGGCGTATCATATTCATATTTGTAAAAGCCATTAAAGCCTACATTAGATTTCACTTCGAAGGCTTCTTCTCCATAGGCTTCCATAGAAAACCCCAGAGAGAATATTATTAAAGATAAAAATATTAACAATATTTTCCTTATACTGTTATGCATTGTGTCCTCACTCTCCTAATCTTTCAATACTAATTTAACGAAAAAAACTCTTGTTTGTTCCATACACTATTTTATTATACTATATTTAGCATCTTTAAATAGTTAGTTAATAGAATTGTAAGAATAATGTAATAAAAAACAAAACCCTATACATGAATTATTCACGTATAGGGCTTAGTTTTTTATTTGTTTAATAAATTTTCTATAATAGTTGTTCTAATCTTGCCTTATCAAAGCCTACGATTTCTTCACCATTTACAATGATTACTGGAACTCCCATATATCCTTTTTGCATTAATTCCTTTCTTGCAGATGGATCAGTTTGAATGTTTTTTTCTTCGTAGCTTACACCTTTTTCATTTAGATAATCTTTTGCTAATGTGCAATATCCACATGTATTGCTAGTAAAAATTGTTACATTTGCCATTACATAAACCTCCTTGATCGTTGTTGTAATATAATTATACCCTATAGGGGTATAATTAATCAACCTCTTTTTGAAGTTTTTATTTTTTATTCAATATTACTTCTCCACTCTTTCAAGGTAAGTTTTCTAGATTGCTCTAATACTACAGGATCATTTTCTGCAAGCTTTTTTGCTTCTTCAAAGCTATCTGTCTTGTAAATTATAAGCCCTCCACTATGATCTGTAAATGGTCCCTTTGCAAATATTTTCCCCTCATCTATATATTTTTGGAGATAAGCCTTATGTACATCTAATATTTCTGCATCCTTCTTAGGGTCTATAGTTTCTAATATAGCAGCATATAATATCATTCTATTCAGCTCCTTATAAGTTTTAAACTATTGTATTATATATTTAAATTTTACGCAATAGAGAAACTACACAGTATTTCATTATACTCTTCACCAACTTCCTCATTATTGAATACTATAAAATATGTAGATTTTTTAAGGAGACGATAAGGATGAAGAATGAAAAAATAGTAGAAATCAAAAACATTCGTATGAATTACCACACTCTAGATGGAGAAACTGTAGCAATAAAAGATATAAGCCTTGATATTTTTAATGGTGAAATAGTTGGATTTGTTGGTCCTAGTGGTTGTGGCAAATCTACATTACTGTCTATAATAGCAGGATTGCTTAAGCCAACAAAAGGTACTGTTTATATCAATGGAAAGGAAGTAAACAGTCCTAGCAAAAACATTGGGTATATGTTCCAAATGGACCATCTCTTTGAGTGGAGAAACATTATAGACAATGTATTAATAGGATTAGAAATACAAAAAAAAGTAAATGATGATACTAGGAAGTTTGCTGAAGACCTTCTTAATACTTACGGTTTATCTGATTTTAAAATGCATTACCCTAGACAGCTTTCTGGAGGAATGAGACAAAGAGTAGCACTAATTAGGACCTTAGCTGTAAAGCCAGATATCCTTTTATTAGATGAACCATTTTCCGCTCTTGACTATCAGACAAGACTTGCTATTGCTGATGAAATAGGTACTATTCTTAAAAAAGAGAAGAAGACTGCTTTATTAGTTACACATGATATTGCAGAAGCTATTTCTATGTCTGATAGAATAGTTGTTTTGTCTAATAGACCAGCTACAATAAAAGAAATAGTCCCTATTGATCTAAGCTGTCCAAATGGTAATAGAACACCTATGAAATGTAGGGAAGCTCCTGAATTTAGACATTATTTCAATAAAATATGGAAGGAGCTTGATGTTCATGTATAAAGAAAAATTTATAGACAGCAGTATATCCAAAGAACAGCAGGAATACTTAATAAGAGTTAAAAAGAGAAAAAAAGCAATCCTCATAACTCAAATTTCCATATTGGTTTTATCAATTGTTCTTTGGGAGCTTGCTGCACAGTTTAAATGGATAGATACTTTTCTAACTAGTAACCCTTCAAAAATAGTTAAGCTTTTTATTAAATATGTAAAAAACGGTTCAATTTTTGAACATATTGGAATTTCCTTAATGGAAACTATTGTAGGTTTTTTAGCAGGAACTGCATTGGGAATAATAATTGCTGTTTTCCTGTGGTGGTCAGAGTTCTTAGCTAAGGTTTTAGACCCGTACATGGTGGTTTTAAATAGCCTTCCTAAAACAGCCTTGGCTCCTATTATAATTCTTTGGGCTGGAGCTGGCTACTCTGGTATTATAGTTACAGCAGTTAGTATATCTATTGTCATAACCATATTAAATATTTATGGAAGCTTTATAGAGGTTGACGAGGACAAAATAAAGATGCTAAAAACCTTTGGTGCTACTAAAACTCAGATATTAAAAAAAGTAGTGTTCCCTGCAAGCATACCTTCTATGATAAGTACTTTAAAAGTAAATATAGGAATGTCCTGGGTTGGTGTAATAGTTGGTGAGTTTATTGTATCTAGAGCAGGTCTAGGATATCTTCTTGTTTATGGTGGGCAAGTGTTTCAGCTAGACTTAGTTATGATGAGTGTTATCATACTAGCCATACTAACTACCTTTATGTATAAGGTGATATCTATAATAGAAAATAAATTTATGAAATGGAGACATTGAAAATCTAGGCTGTTGATAATAAATGTTATCAGCAGCCTAGATTTTATTAGTATTATTCTGCAACTATTTTATTTACACAGCTACCAACACCATCAATAATAACTTGGACTACATCACCAACATTCATTGGACCTATTCCAGAAGGTGTACCCGTTAATATAATATCACCCTCTTCAAGAGTCATATAATTAGAGCAATAAATGATAATATCCTCTACAGAAAAAATCATATCACTACATGAGGCTTTCTGTTTTATCTCTCCATTTAGTAGAGTTGTTACTGTTGCCTTATTAATATCTACTTCTGTTTCTATCCATTGACTACAAGGCAAGAAGGTATCAAAACCTTTAGCAATTATCCATTGTCCATCAAGAGGCTGTAAGTCCCTAGCTGTTACATCATTAACACATATATATCCTAAAATATAATCTTTTACATTATCCTTAGTAATATTTTTACCTGTTTTTTTAATTACTACTGCTAATTCTCCCTCATAATCGACTCTACTGCTAACCTTAGGATATATAATGTTCTCTCTTGATTTTATAAGGGATGTTCTAGGCTTCATAAAAATTACAGGCTCTTTCAAAATACTTAAATTTACTTCTTCAGCATGGGTTTTATAATTTAATCCAACGCATAATATTTTTGATGGGTTTACAGGTAGAAGAATATTAATTTCTTCTGCCTTTAACTTTGGTTCATTTGATACCTTCATGGAATTAAAGTTATCTACCAAGGTTACCTCATCATTATCTAAAATACCATAATGTATTTGCTTTTTCTTTTGGAATCTAATTAGTTTCATATTTATAGCTCACTATCTCTTAATCTGTCTGGATCTATCTGATTTAAAGCGATCATTTCTTCCCCTGTAGGAGGTAACGATACAGAAAATCCTTCATGGTCTATACTGAATGAAGTATTTTCTATTATGCTATCTAAGGTTTCAAATGGATAAAGCTCATACAATTTTAGCTTACCATCCACTCTTTTGAAAATACATTTTGGAGTAACTACATAAGAAACATTTCCTTTAGCAGTTATAAAGTCAACGTTCTCAACAAAGCTTCTAGTATCATGCTTTGATTTCCAGACAATTGCCTCCTTAGCTGTTGGTAACAATACTGCACTTCCTGCTCCACCAGGTAATCTAACCTTAGGATTATGGTAATTACCTATAACAGAATTGTTTATATTTCCATATTGGTCTACCTGGCTACAGCTTAAGAAAGCTATATCTAATTTATTGCGAGCTGAAAGATCAAATATATCTGTTAATTTGACAACACTTTTACTTGACTGGAACAAATTATTTCCATCAGTAGATATGGTTAATTCTGCATCTTCAATGTTTACTCCACCAGTTATATTTAAATATGTTAATTCTTTATTGTGTACTTTTCTGCTTAGCATAATAGCAACCATAGGCATTATTGATGCTACACCATGAAAAGCATTTTCTTTATTCTTTAATAATCTTGCCAAGGATACTACCATCATATCTGAAATTCTTATATCTTCCATAGCTATCTCCTTTCCTTGTTTACTTTAAGGTTCCCTTATTTTTAAAGCTATTTATTTTTTCTTTATCTAATCCATAATATCCAGGACAATAGCCAGGGCTTGCACCTTTTGGTAGCTCTACAACGTACTTAACAAACACTTCGCTAATATCTGCTTTTTTATCCTTAAAATATTCATCTCCAACAATTTCTTCGCAGGTTATAATTGTGTTTTTAGCAGCTCTACATACTATATCATCTTCATACATAGGCCCTATTATTTCGCAGTTCCCAAATCTATCAGCTTTTTGAACATGAATGATCCCCCAATCAGGAACTATGGCTTGTATGGCAACTATTTCTTCTCCTGTATATGGGTCAGCAACAGTTTTGTAGTCCATGGTGTGGACTAAATCACTACCCAAAAGTCCACGTATTGGCATGAAAGGAATACCATATATAGCAGCTCTTAAAGCTGCTATTACAGAATAGCATGCATGCTCTTGAACTTGGATTTCTCCATCTTGGACTGCTTTTCTATAATTATTACACAATCCAAACTCACCTTCATAGCTTATAAATCCTGCTGAAACTTTTTTAACTGATTTTGAAAGTGCTAAAATATCTATTTCCATAGCCATAGCAGTTTTTACTATATGCAAATCCTTTATATTTGAGTTTGCAATGTGATAAGCTACTTGTATTGGGCTTCTATGAAGTACATTACCCCCAAATGCAATAATATCATTAGATTTCATCATTTCAATTACTTCATTAATATCTCTAATTTTGTCCATAACATTACTCCTTTACTGATTGTGCTACTATATGAATGGCATCCCAAGGCATAGAATATGGTGGTGCGTATCCTAAGTCTAGTAGGGAGATTTCATCTAGTGTCATTTCATTGTGAATACAAACGGCTAAGGTGTTCATTCTCCAAGCCACATCCTTCTCCCCAATAAGCTGTGCCCCAAGCAATACCTTGTCCGGTTTTCTATATACAATCTTAATCCTAATTTCCTTAGAATCTGGATAGTAAGGTGCATGAGTCTGTGCAGTTATTGTATGAACTCCATAATTTATTCCATTACTCCTTGCCTCCGCTTCACTTAAACCAGTTCTTGCACATTCCAAATTGTTGACCTTCATCATAGCACTACCCAAAGCTACTTCTAATCTAAAATCCTCTCCCTTAATAGACTTAGCTACTAATCGGCCCTGCTTGTTTGCATTTGTTCCAAGTGGAATAAATACATTTTTCTTTAATATTCTATGATATATAGTTGCACAATCACCACAGGCATAGATAGAATCAATATTTGTCTTCATTCTTTCATCTACTACAATTGCGCCATTTTGTAGCATTTCAACTCCTGTACCCTCTAAGAAGCTTGTATTAGGTCTTACTCCTAATGCAAGAATCACCATATCTGCATCAATTATGGCCTTATCAGTTACTACCCTATTTACAAAATCTGTTCCTTCAACTTTTACTAGAGTTTCAGAGCATCTAATATCAACACCTTGATTGATTAGGCTAGTTTTTATATGGTCACTCATGTCAGGATCAAAGGATTGCATTATGTGATCTAATCTTTCAATCAAGGTTATTTTTTTCCCTAAATGGTGGAAAGTTTCAACTAATTCTATGCCAATATATCCTCCACCTACAATAACAACATTTTTAATTTTATCGTTTATAGCTGATTTTATCTTATTAGCATCCTCTATAGTCTTTAGTGTAAATACGTTTTTAAGGTTTACGCCTTCAAGCTTTGGGACTATAGCAGAAGCACCTGTTGCAATTATACAAATATCATAACTCTCCATATATTCATTATTATTTTCGTCTAGTATTGTAATGGTTTTGTTATTAGGCTCTAATTTAATTACTTCATTTCCTAATCTGACATCAATACCTGATTTAATGAATTCCTCTGCTCTTCTAATTCTTAGTAACTCCTCTACTGGATTTACATCTGAAATATAATATGGTAACCCGCAAGCCCCATATGAAGTTTCAAGCCCCTTTTCTAAAACGATGACCTCAAAGCTTGGATTGTCCCTTTTAATCTTAGCTGCTGCACTCATTCCTGCAGCAACTCCACCAACAATTACTATTTTCATATTTTCCCTCCATTTCATCCCTAGTCTAGCAATAAAAACCAACTACCAAGGAACAAGTTAGAGTTACCTTGGTAGTAGCTTCAGTAAATATTAGAATATAAAGCTTGCTGCGAAAATTAGTATTAAGCTTATTACTGCCTGCAAAGCACATACTAGTGTATATACCTTGAAGCCGCCTGTTACTGTTAACCCTGCCATTTTACTTGTTATCCAAAATGCACTGTCGTTAACATGAGCAGTTGCCAATGTTCCAGAGAATGCTGCTAATGCTAAAAATACAGGTGCTACATCTAGTTGTGCTGCCATAGGGGCAACCATTGATACTGTTGTTATCATTGCTACAGTTCCTGAGCCTTGGGCTAGCTTTAGTAATGCAGCTATTAGCCATACGAATAAAATTGGATGAATATTAATAGCTCCTACAACTTCTAATAGTGCATCTCCAACCTTTACAGCACCTAAAACTGCTCCTAAGGAAGCTCCTGAGCCTGTGATAAATAGAACAGTACCTATTGATGAAAGGGATGTGTTCAATACTTTTTCTATTTCTCCTAGCTTCATATTACGAGATAAAGCTAATAATATTGCTGATAATAATCCAAAGAACATAGCCACGTGCTTATCTGAAACAAATTTTATTATTTCAGGTACATTTTCAGCTCCCATTGTAACTGATGAAACAGTTCCTAATATGATTAAAATAATTGGCACAAATACTGGTAGTAATGATAAGAAAAATCCTGGTAACTCTTTTTCATCCTTTATTAGTTCACTTTCTAGCTTTCTTTGCTCTGCAGCATGTGCTTCATCATATTCTTCATCTTTAGTCGGATCCCAGAAGTTTTTTCTTGATAAAAAGAATTTGTCATATACAAACATTGCAAGTATAAATGTAGGAAATCCTATTACTATTCCCCAAAGAATCATTGCTCCTACATCAACTCCAAGCAAGCTTGCTCCAGTTAAAGGTCCAGGAGTTGGTGGAATAAATGTATGTGCGATACCAAGGCCTGCTACTAATGCACCCGCAAAATAAGGGATAATTTTATTACCTTTCTTAGATAATGCTCTAGCAAGTGGCATTAGAACCACATAACCAACATCATAAAAAACTGGAATAGAAACAATAAATCCTGTTAAGCCTAGTGCATATTCTGATTTGTCCTTACTAAAAAATTTAACAATATTGTTTGCAATTGACTGAACTGCTCCTGTTGCTGCAACTAATTCACCTAGCATAACTCCAAAGCCTACGCTAAATCCAAGCGCAGCCATTGTGTTTCCAAAACCAGTGGTAATTGTGCTAACAGTAGTAACTAGTCCTAGCTTAGATGATATCCCCATAAATAATGATCCTATAAATAGTGCTACAGCTGGGTTTGTCTTAAGCTTAATAATCAAGAAAATAATTAATACAATGGTTATTGCTAAACTTAATAATACTGGCATTATAATCCCCCTTGTTATTTTATAATTTATTGAATGTAAAGCGTTTTCTCCTACATAGTGAATTCATTCAAGTATATTGAAATGGCTAGGTCTTACTAGTTTGGGGTATTTATGTTGTAAGAACAAGTGCCTTTAAATGAGGAACCTAGCCCAATTTCAATATTTTAATAACGCAATCAATGTTTTTAGTATATCTTAAGCTATCTATTCCACTATGGCTCCATGTGAAGCTGATTTAACTGTTTTAGCATAACGCTTTAAGTAACCAGTTTTAATCTTTGGCTCTATAGGAGCCCATTGTGCTTTTCTTTGTGCTAACTCTTCATCACTAATTAATATATTTAATGAACGATTGATTACATCCAATTCAATAATATCGCCTTCTTTAATTAAGGCTATTGGACCACCTTCAGCCGCTTCCGGTGATACGTGTCCTATACATGCCCCTCTAGTTGCACCTGAAAATCTTCCATCTGTAATTAGGGCACAATCAAGACCTAATCCAGCCCCCATCATAGCTGATGTAGGTGTAAGCATTTCCCTCATACCTGGTCCACCCTTAGGACCTTCATATCTAATTACAACTACATCTTTTTTCTTGATTTCTCCATTTAGTATTGCAGCAACTGCATCTTCTTCTTTATCAAATACGCGAGCTGGTCCAGTATGCTTATACATTGAAGGGTCACAAGCTGATTGCTTGATTACTGCTCCTTCTGGTGCCAGATTTCCGTATAATATTGCTATACCACCTTCTGCATAATAAGGGTCATTAAAAGGTCTAACTACATCATAAATCTTACTTGTCATACCTTTAACGTTTTCAAGCATAGTTTTACCTGTTACAGTCATAATATTTAAATCTACATAATCAAGATTTGCTACCTCATTTATAACTGCTTGTAAACCACCAGCTCTATATAAATCTTCTAAGTGATATTTTCCTCCTGGGCTAAATGAACATAGCTTAGGTGATACCCTACTCTTTTCATCAAAATCCTTTATAGTTAACTCTACTCCTGCTTCATGTGCAATAGCAATTAAATGTAGTACGGTATTGCTTGAGCCTCCAATTGCCATATCTACTGCTAATGCGTTTAAAAATGCTTGTCGAGTCATAATATCTCTTGGCTTAATATTATTTTCAACCAAGTACATTATTTGCTCTCCTGTTTTCTTTGACAATGCTTTTCTCTTTGCTAAATATGCTGGTATTGAAGAATTAAATGGTAATGCCATACCTAAAGCTTCTGCCATGCAATTCATAGAGTTTGCAGTACCTAAAAGTCCACATGCGCCACAGCCTGGTGAAGCTTCTTCTTCAAATTCACTAAGCTCTTCTAGTGTCATATCTCCAGCTGCAACCTTTCCTGCAGCCTCGTAAAGTAAGCTTCCATCTGTTGGTTCACCTTTATATCTTCCAGCGTACATTGGTCCTCCAGCTATTACAATTGATGGAATATTCAAACGAGCTGCTGCTATTAGCATAGCTGGTGTGATTTTGTCACAGTTTGTAACCATTACTAGACCATCTAATTGATGAGCCTCTGTCATTGCTTCTATTGAGTCTGCAATTAGCTCACGTGAAGCTAAAGGATAATGCATCCCTGAGTGTCCCATAGCTATACCATCACATATAGCTATAGCTGGTATTTCTATTGGAACACCACCCTTTGATGCAACCCCTAGTTTAACTGAATATGTGATTTCATTTAGGTGAATATGTCCTGGATTAACCTCATTAAATGAATTAACTACTCCAATTAATGGTTTTTTTAAGTCATCATCTGAAAGACCTGTAGCTTTTAATAGCGATCTTTGTGTAGCTCTTTGGTATCCTTTAGTAACCTGACTACTTCTCATTTACATTCCCCTTTCTTTTTTCAATGATTTCATGGCAAATATCTAAAATTTGATCTTCTTGTCCTCCAACAACCTTACGTTTTCCTAATTCTTCGAAGATCAGTTTAGAATCTATACCAAACTTTTCAGCATATTCAATAACATGTAGATAGAAGCTAGAGTAAATTCCAATGTAGCCTAATAGTATTGACTCACCAGTTATCTCTAAGGAATGCTCAATAATTGGTCTCACTTCATTCTTTCCAACCTCTATAAGCTTGTATAAATCAACACCTGTTTCAATTCCCATTTTATTTAGTACTGCTACTATAGCTTGAAGGTTTCCATTCCCACAGCCTGCTCCCAAGCCTTCAAAGGTTCCGTCTACATAATCACATCCTGCAACTATTCCAGCTATAGCATTACCTACTCCTAAGCCTAAATTATTATGAGTGTGTACTCCTATAGGGATACTTACTTTTGAACGAATGGCATTTACTCTGTCTTTTATGTCATCTGGTGTCATAGCACCTGATGAATCTGCAAAATATACTACATCTGCTCCGTATTCCTCAGCCATTTTTGCTTGCTCTGCTAGTTCTACTGGGCTAGTCATATGTGTCATCATGAAGAACATTATAGCTTCTAAGCCTAAGCTTTTAGCTAATCTTATGTGTTGTGCTCCAACATCTGCTTCTGTACAGTGTACTGCAACTCTTACTAAGTCAAGACCTGCCTCAACTGCTTTTTTTAAATCTTCCATTGTTCCTAGGCCTGGAACAAGCAATGTTCCTACCTTAGTATTTTTACACATTGATTTGGCAGCTTTTATCAACTCAATAGTGCTTTCTTTTTCTAAACCATATTGAAGCACTGAGCCACCCACTCCGGCACCATGTCCTACTTCAATACAATAAAGTCCTGCTTCTTCAGCTCCTTTTGCTATTGCCATAACCTTTTCCTTTGTATATTGATGATGAATAGCATGGCTTCCATCACGCATTGTTGTATCTATTAGCTTTATTTTTCTTCCCATTTCTTCTCCTCCAATCTTTAGTTGTTTTTCAATATATTTTTTGCGTATAATTCAGCTATCTTAACTGCAGATGCAGTTTCAATGTCTAAATTTCCTGCATATGGCGGTAGAAAATCTCCTTGTCCCTCTATGGTTACAATTGTAGTAATAATTCCTTTATCCACTGTAGGGCGAAGAGTTAATGTATATCCTGGTACATATTCTTGGATACTCTTAACCATTTCCTCTACTGCTTTTGCAATTTCTTCTATATCATATTCTTCTTTAGGAATGCAGAATATAGTGTTTCTCATAGGTACTTCTGGAATTGCAGGGTTAAATATTGTAAGAACCTTTGCCCTATCGGAGTTTGTTAATAATTCAATTGCTCTAGCAGTTGTTCTTGTATATTCATCTATATTATTTCTAGTTCCTGGCCCTGCACTTTTACTAGCAACTGCAGTTACAACTTCTGCGTATTCAATTCCAACATGCTTACCAATTGTATAGATAATTGGTGTAGTAGCTTGTCCTCCACAAGTTATTAAATTTACATTCTTAACCTTTAGTGCGTCTTCCATATTTACCATTGGGGAAACTATTTTTCCTATTGCAGCTGGAGTTAAGTCTATAGCGATTTTTCCTAGTTTTTCCAAAATAGGTCCATGAATTTCACTGTGTGCTTTTGCAGTTGTAGCATCTATAACTATATCTGCAATATCTGGATTGTCCTCAATAAACTTGATTCCTTCTATAGATGTTGGTATACCTAGGTTTCTAGCTCTATTAATTCCTTCAGATTCCATAATGCCAATCATAGCACTCATTTCTAGAACAGAGCTTCTTTGTACCTTGTACATTAAATCTGTTCCTATATTTCCTGGTCCTATTATTGCCACTTTTACTTTTTGACTCATTTATAATAACCTCCTTTATTAGTTAACGTTTGCATTATTGCAATTTGTTTTAATTAATTGTAAATTTTGTAATAAAATGTCTTTGTGGGCAGCGTTTAACTAGGGCAAGCTAGTTAATTCGCATTAGATATTAGTAAGTTAAATTATTTTTTTTGTTTAAAAAATTTGAAGTATTAGCACAGTAGATGTTAGAGATAAATGATGCTGTTCTTTTTAAATCCTCTATAATCTCCAAATAATTTGATGGGCTTTTGCTGTCATAGATTGATAAGGATATTGCGCCTTGAGCTTCAAAATTGTTATTGAAAATAGGAACGCCATAACAAAATAATCCAATTTCTGATTCTTCGTTATCAGTTGCATAGCCTTTTTTTCTTATGGTTTTAAGCTCTTTATACAACTCTTCCTTTGTTAATATTGAATTAGCTGTAAATTTTTTAAATTCAATTTTATTATCAATTATTGATTTTTGTCTGCTTTCTGGCAAAAATGCCAGTATAGCCTTTCCAACACTTGTAACTTGCATATGATGTACTTCACCTCGTGCAGGTATAGTAGTGTTATCACGCTTTACAGTTCCAATTTTGCCAACGCATAAAACTTTACCATTTTGCTCTACAACTAGATGAGACATACAATTATATTTATCTGCAAGAAATGCAATCAAGGGTAAAGATATATCCACTAGATTATTGATATGATTCACATTGGAACCTAATATAAAAGCGTTTACCCCTAATCTATACTTTCCATTCTCTTGATTTTGAGATATATATCCTAATTCTAATAGGTTAGACAATATTCTATGAGCTGTACTTAGTGGTAAATCTAAAGCTATAGATATATCTTTAATTCTTAACTCATTATTCTCTCTAGAAAATAGCTCTAAAATGTTAAATGCTTTAATAATTGATTGGATCTGATTTTTATCTCTCATCTCATATCACTCTTACAGACACTTCGCCAAGACGGTCAAATATAGCTAACACACTATCACCTTTTTTTATAGAGAACACTGGTGTGAAGGAGCCTGACAGTATAATTTCACCTGCTTTTAATTCAACCCCATATTTCAATAATTTATTAGTTAGCCATGTAACAGCTTCAATTGGATTCCCCATTACATTTGCACTAGAACCATGTGTAACTAGCTCTCCATTTACATAAGAAGCCATGCCTATTACTCTTAAGTCCAGGCCATCTAGTGGTGTTATTCTATTGCCAAGAACTATTCTTGCATAGGAAGCACTGTCGCTAATTGTATCTTGTATCTTTATCTTCCAATCCTTTACTCTACTATCTACGACTTCAAGTGCAGGACAAATTCCTAGAGTAGCATTAATTATATCCATGTTATTTACAGGGTACATATCTACAGTTAAATCTGATTTTAAAACAAATGCTATCTCAGGTTCGATTCTTGGAGCAATCAGTGTTGTAGAGTCAAGCTCTCCCCCATCTCCAACAAATCCTGAAGATGTTATGATTCCATAGTCTGGTTCATGTACTCCTATCTGCTCTCTAATGGCTTTATTTGTTAAACCTATCTTCTTTCCAATAATCTTTTCTCCGTCTTTAAGCTTTAAATCGACAACAGCCATTTGAATCTTATAGGCATCCTCAATTGTAATGTCTGAAAACCTGTCTGTCAGCGCTCCCATAGGACTACAATTTTTTTCAGCATTATATATTTCCAAGGCACAATCTTTAATAAGCTTTTCATCCATAAATTTTACCTCCAATCTTTCTAATTAAATTATACTCTAAATTTTTATCAACTAAATACATGTATTAAATATTTCCGCTATGCGGAAGAGGTTTTCTTATTGTAGTTTTTCATAATTATCATAAATAATACATTAATAATTGTAGTGGATTAAAAATATTTCAAACGCATAAAAACCTTTTGTTTTCAATGTATGCGTAGCTTTTTAGCTTTAGTATTTTAGTTTGTTGAGTTTTAAAATACTATAGTACTTTTGTGCTTCAACTACATTATACAATTATTTTTGTGAAATAAAAGGTATACACTAAACATTTCCGCTAAGTGGAATATGTTTTTTCGTATGTATTGTAATCTAGCAAAATGCAAAGCTCCCATCCTTTCTTAATGTACTTAGAAAGAATGGGAGCTAAGTTTAATCCTCCAAAAGAAATCTATATCTTTTATTTTCTCTTATAACCTTAAGATCTTTATCTGACTTTACCATTTCAATAAAATCTGGATAAAGCTCCTTTGCTTTGATTAAGTCAGTAATTGCTATGTCAATATTTTTTAAATTTATATTGCAGCAAGCCCTGTTGTAATATAGAAAGCCTGCATCAGGATTTTTTTCTATTCCTTCCGTAAGTATCCTTATGGCTTCTTTATATTTTTTCTCTTCTATATATATTGCTGAAATATTTAAATAAGCATATGGGTAGCCACTATAGGCTTCTATAGACCTTTTATAATAATCAATTGCCCTTTCAATGTTTCCTAAATGCTTTTGAATTACACCCATATTAAATAAGGATCTGTAATATCCATCTTCTATTTCTATACTTTTTTCAATCATTTCAAATGCTTTTTGGTACTCCTTGATTTCTTCATATATAGAGCCTAGATTATTGTATGCCATATAATCATCTGGTGTTAGTTCAATAACCTTTTTATAATACTCAATGGCTTTTTCTTTGTCTCCTTCTTCGTCATATATATTCCCTGCATAAAAATATGCCCTATCATATTCTGGATCTAACTGAATAGCCTTTAGGTAATTTCTTAGTGCCTTTCCCTTTTCTCCTCTTTCATCGTATATTATAGCAATGCCATAATATGCTCCCGCCTCATTAGGATTTAATCTAAGTATACTATTATATGTTTCAAAGGCCTTTTCCTTAAAGCCAATTTCATCATATAAAAGAGCTATATAAAACAAAATATCTATAGTTTCAAACTCTTCACCCTTAAATTTTAATGCTTTCTTGAAAAATTGTAAGGCCTTTTCCTTATTATCTTCATCAAGAAAATTTTCTGCTAAAATTACATAATTATTTCTGCGATTAATTTTTTTAAGTCTTTGCCTCATCAATATCTACACCTCTTACATTCATTGTCAATAGCTATAGTCTAACATATTTAAGAGTTTATTAATAGGTTCATCATTTTAAAATATTCTATCCAATATTTATATATTAGGAAAAACAATTGTAAACCTGCTGCCCTTTTCCTTTTCACTAGCAACACTTATTTTTCCTCCATGGGCTTCTACTAAGGTTTTAGTTATCGTAAGTCCAATGCCTGCACCACCTGTATCTCTGCTTCTTGACTTGTCACTTCTATAAAACCTTTCAAAAACAAAAGGAATATCTTCTTCATTAATTCCAATACCTGTATCTATTATTTCTAGTATAGTTTTATTACTGTCTTTGTTAAGAGCTACATTGACCCTTCCTTCTGAGTCTGTGAATTTTAAGGCGTTTGAAATGAGATTTATAATTATTTGTCTAACCTTGTCCATGTCTCCTTCAATTATTATATTTTCTTCTATATGTCTTTCTAGCCTTACGCTCTTTATTTGGAACTCATATTCAAAGCTTTCTACTATCCCCTCTAATAGCTCTGATAGATTAAAGCTTTCTATTTCAAGCTCTACTCTATGATTTTCAATATCTGTTATATATTTTAGCTGTTCTACAAGCTTTTTGAGCCTGATAACCTCATCTCTACATATACTTAATCTTTCTTTAGTAGGCTGCCATACACCATCACTAAAGGCTTCAATGTGGCTTAGCAATATAGTCAAAGGTGTTCTTAGCTCATGAGATATGTCTGTAGTTAGTCTTTTTCTCAAAATCTGCTGTTCCTTAAGAGATTGAGCTAAATGGTTAATAGCTTCTGATAGCTCTATTAGCTCCCTAGCATCATTTTTAATCTGGATTTTAGTATCCAAATCCCCTTCTCTAATATTATTAGCAGCATTAGTGATTTTAAGTATAGGCTGTGACATTACTTTTGAGTTGTATAGCCCTAAAATAATAGCTAAAATAATAGATATGATTGATGCATACAGTATAGAGCTGTTTATGCCTTTAGTAAAGTCGACTTCTCTTTGAGATACTATAAAATTTCCAGTATAGCCTATTTCAATAGTGCCTATTCTCTTACCATCAACTATTAGCTCTTGCAATTTAACTGTAGTATTAGAATCACTTATTTTACTATTATCTGCTCCTCTCATTATTCTTTTGCCCATTCTTCCCATCATTTGATTATGCATTCTCATCATACTATTGTCTACATTATTTTCAAAAACAACATTGCCATTTTCATTTATTATCTGAATCATAAAATTATCTATAAGGCTGGAATTACTTATGTTTCTCAAAACCTTGTTTGACCAGCTATTATCTATAGAGTAGGAGTATTCAACCATTTTAACAATATCACTAATTCTGTCAGCATGCTCCTCCTCCATATAGGTGTTAAATTTATTAAATATAGTTAAGTTAGTTATTACAGCTACTAGAACAACAGATAATATGGCTACACTTAGCATTAGTATAATAATTTTAGTTTTAAGCTTTTTCATCCTATTCACCTACAAACTTATATCCTACTCCATAAACAGTATGGATATATTTATTATTTTCGTCCTCTATCTTTTGTCTTATATTTTTAATATGAGTATCTATGGTCCTATCATAGCCTTCATAGTCATAGCCTAATACCTTTTCTATTAACTCTTCTCTGCTAAATACTTTGCTTGGATTTTGCATTAATGTAGCAGCTAACTTAAATTCAGTAGGAGTAAGCTCTCTTTGCACTCCTTTTTTATATAATTCCATTTTATTAATATCCACACTTAAATCTCCATCTTTAAATTCGATTATTTCTGCTTTTATAAAGTCCTTTTCTGTTCTTCTAAATATGGCTTTTATCCTAGCTACGAGCTCTTTTGGACTAAAAGGCTTTACAAGATAATCATCTGCCCCTAGATATAGCCCGGTAACCCTATCTTCCTCTTCTGCCTTAGCTGTCAGCATAAGAATAGGGACTGTAGATTTAACTCTTATTCTTTTACATATCTCCTCGCCTGACAAATCTGGAAGCATTAAATCAAGGACTATAAAATCAATAGATTCTCTGTTAAATATATTCATTGCATCCTGTCCATTATGGGCTGTATATACATTATAATTTTCTTTTTGAAGATAGGCTTTTATTACCTCTGTTATCTGAGCCTCATCATCTACTACAAGTATATTTTTTGTATTGTGCATAATAGAATTCACCTCACTAAATCAAAAATACTACAATGACCAGTATCTTTCAATACTGGTCATTAAAATAAATAGTATTATCTAATTCTTTTCTTCATTTTTTCATATTCCTCGTCGTCAATTTCTCCATTTACATATCTTTCATTTAATATTTCTAGTGCTCTATCTGAATCTCTTGATGTATTATTAAGCCCTTTAATTAGCTTATATATAAGAAATATAACTAAAGCTGCTACTAATACTCTAGATATTCCCATACCTAACATCCAAGGTAAGCCTGCACCACCACCAAAGCCAAATCCCATTCCAAATCCGCGACACATATTATTTCCTCCTTCATATAATTATCTTCCCTCTTTTTTATAATACAAAACAAATTTGAAGAAAATATGAAGATATGAAATAATTTTAGATTTTATTAATAATATTTATTATCCGTTAATACTGAATTTTATTTCATTATATAGGTCCTGGGTTTTTTCACTGTTATTATAGTTTATTATTATATACCCCTTTTTCAGCTTTAAATAAACATAGGGTGGCTTTCCATTATTTATATATAATCTTCCTTTTCCAATGCTTTCAAGACTAAATTTGCCTCTTAATATATTTCCCAAATCAAATCCATTCTGCTTTCTGATAATATTAGGTATAGAATCTAATAATATTACCTCTTTTATATCCTCTAAATAAACTGTAGATGCATACATACCACCAATGCTTATATACTGGTCTTTTATATCAACGCTTGGCGGCTGTGCTCCATATATAAAAGTAAGAGCAACAAAAATAAATATAATCCCAGTTACACCTATTATAGTACCTACGATTAGCTTTGTACTTTTTTTCATACTTCCATCCGGCTCTAAAGCGTTTTTATCATATTTTTGACTATTTATTAATATATAAGGAACAATAATAAATAAAGATAATATAGAAGCTATCATACCTATCTTTATGCCTAAATACTCCAATATACTACCTAGTATAAATATGCCACCCATTACAAACAATGAGTTTCCCATAAATCTGCCTAGTCCTTCGGTATCAACATTTTTCTTTTTCTCTTTAGACATGGTATTATAGCCTGATATAAGCCAATAACATTTAAAGTGTTTAATCAGAATACCTAGTACTATCATTAAGATCCCTACGAAAATTACAATGTACATAATTTTCTCCCCCTTGCTATGCAGATTCTATAATATATATATTATACCATAAGGTGGTTTTTTGTTAAATTGAATACAAGTTTTAAATATATAATCTATCTATTTCTAATTGTTCTCCTAATTTCTCATATTTGTATAAAAGCTCTTAGTTTATTTACAGATTCTTTTAAGGCTTCACTAGTCTTTACCTCTATAACAACAGATATATTGTTAGCCTTAGCAAAACTAAGCCTATCATCTATAGGTATTATTCCAGTATATAGAGGCTGATGATCTGAATTATTATTAAAGTCATGAAGGTGCATATGCTTAATCCTATCCTTAAATCTTAATAAAACAGGCTTCTCGTTAAAATTAGCCTTTGCATCATGTCCTACATCCCAGGTTAAATTGAAGTTATCAAATGAGCTCAACATTTCAAGTGCCCTTTGTATGAAAGGAATGTGAAAATTAGACGTATTTTCAATACATAATATTACACCTAGTGAATTAGCTAAGTTATTTAGTTCAGAATAGGATTCAAATAGCAATTTTCTAAACTCTAATTCATATGTTTCGTTAATCCATTGCCTTTTATAAGGTAATGTGCAATGAATACCATTATTAATATGCATATTAACAATTTTTATATCTGCCAAGCTTGTCCACCTTATTAGTTCTTTTCAGCGTTCTAAATGTCCCTTTCTAATAGAAGGATGAAAGGAAGTTAAATCAATTTCCTCTGGAAGATGAGCTGTGAAGTCAATATGATATTCTTTCTTAATGCTCCTTACTTCCTCATAACTAAAACTTTCAGGCATGAAAATAGGATAATTCATGTTTAATTCAATAAAATCTAGCTCTAGCTCTTTACAGAGCCTTAAATTTTCTTCTAGGTTACTATATTCAATTAAAGCAGGCATTCCTAGCTTCACTGTAAAAAGACCTCCTCTGAATTACAGGATTATAGTCCAACAAATCCTATTTCGTCTAAAGTTATTTTATTTTCTCATTAGAGCAACTCTATAAGGAAATAATTCGGATAGCATTATTCCTTCAGCTACTGCAGGGTCATTTTCCATAATTTGTTTTGCCTCTTCCTCTGAATCTGCTTCTAATACAACAATTCCAAATGTTTTTTCGTCCATATTTAATGTTCTGCCTGCTAAAACAAGCTTCCCTTCATTTAACAATTCCTGTAGGCTGCTAAAATGTCTACTTACGATTTCTTCTTCTTTTTCTGTCCAATTCGCTTCATTTAGTAAGCTTGGTACTAATTTCAATACATAAATGAACTGTTTCTTTTTTTCTGTCATTTCTATAGCCTCCTCATTTTAAGTCATTTGGGTTTCAGAATATATAGTTCAGTTTATCTTCCCATCTATACTGCATATCATAATAATCTTAATACTCTTAAACAAATCCTTTCATCTTAAATATTAATCATGCAGTTTCCCTTCTATGTAAAAATACATACTACTTTTATTAGGTACATTACTATATAAAATATATGCTGCCACTAATCGGCTAGGAGTTTAATAATAAATTTTTAAATGCAATTTCCCATTCTATATACTTTGTTACAGCAAATTTAAAAGTCTCATCGTTTTTTTTAGTGATAACTAGAACATTCTTGCTTATACCTTGCTTCCCTCTAGTAATTTCCTTTATTTCACTTAGAGGGATATCAAACTCATAATCGCCTTTTGTAAGGTTTACCAAAACTCCTATAAGAGCTATTTTGGCGAGACTGTGTTTAGAATAAATAAACCTTTGATTAGTTAATATTCCATAGCCATTTTGAACATTAAACGTACTCTTTACTCGATTAGCAATCCCCTGCATAATAATTTTTTCTTCCATGAAAAGACCCACCTCATATTATATAAGCTTTATTTAAATAATTTTTTAATACGGAACATGCGAAAGACGGTAGTCTTTCCTACAATGTGTTAAATAAAACCCTTTTCATAAATATGCTATTAAAGAAATTATAAACTAACATTACAGATATTACAATATAACTAGCTAAACCATATGAAAACGAAGGTCTTATGAAGACTTAGAGTTATAAATAATCTTCAAAAAAAAGACAATAGAAATGTTCGCTCGTAGTCGCAAATATTTCTATTGTCTTTATATCTAATATATTAATTTCGTATTTTAAATATTTGAAAGTATCCCTTGAGCCTTTCTTCTATTTTCTTTAATGTATCTAAGTCATATGAGCTGAATTTTTTTTGCCCTCCTAGAATTGTGTCTCCGTCCTTAAAATTTTGTATGTAGTATCTATTACTGCCTTTTAGATATTCTCCTATTTCTATTATATCCTCATATGTTAGTAGCTCTTTACATACAGTAGTTCTAAACTCATAATCCGTACAAGAGCTTTTTATTAAACTGATACTTTCAAGTATGCTATTTATATCTACATTAGTATTTACTACTTCATAATACTTAGGCAAGGGTGCCTTAATATCCATTGCAATATAATCTACTAGATTGTCGTCTATAAGCCTTTTAAGCACTTTTGGATTGGTTCCATTTGTATCTAGCTTTACTAAATATCCTTTGTCCTTAGCTTTTTTTATAAAATCGTATAATCCTTTATGAAGTGTAGGCTCTCCGCCTGATATACATACTGCATCCAAGAAATTTGCCCTTTTGTCTAGGTACTCAAGAGCAAATTCCTCTGCTATATATTCACCTTCATTATATACAAGGTTAGAATTATGACAGTATGGACATCTGAAGTTGCAGCCACCGGTGAAAAATACTGTGCATATTTTATCTGGATAATCTATGAATGAAGATTTCTGATGTCCTTTAAATTCCATAATTTCACCTCTATATGTTAAAACCATTATTTAAATAGCTTTCTTTACAGTATAATTTTTGTCATTTAAACTTTCTTCAGTATCAAATTCAACTCTGTCCTTATATTCTTCCTTTTTACCCTTGTTCCATGATTGAACAGGCCTGTGGAAGCCTACAACCCTAGTCCATACCTCTGTTTCCTTGCTACATTCTGGACAAGTAAACTGTTCTCCTTTTAAGTATCCATGGTCTGGACAAATGCTATAAGTAGGAGTAATAGTTAAATATGGTATTCTGCTATTTTCAAAGGCTCTTTTTAATAAAAGCTTAACAGTTTCAGGACTGTCAATCTCTTCTCCAATAAATCCATGTAATACTGTGCCACCAGTATATAGTGTTTGAAGCTTATCTTGATGTTCAATAGCTTCAAATATATCCTTAGTATGGTCTACTGGAAGCTGTGTAGAGTTTGTATAATATGGCTCATCTCCACCTTGAGTATATATTTTAGGATACATTCTCTTATCCATCCTTGCAAATCTATAGGCAGCACCTTCTGCTGGTGAAGCTTCCAGATTCCAAAGGCTTCCTGTTTCCTCTTGGAATATTTGAATTACTCTGTTCATGAATTCCATTATGTCTATCGCAAATTCTTTTCCTTCTTCTGTGGTTATATCCTTTCCAAGTAAATTGACACAAGCCTCATTCATACCATTTAAGCCTATGGTGCTAAAATGATTTTTAAAATATTCTCCTTCAGCATCCTTTATAGCTTGAAGATAAAACTTAGAATAAGGATATAGACCTACATCCATATATCTCTCAAGAACCTTACGTTTTGTTTCACATATTTCCTTTGATATTTCCATTAGCTCTCTTACTCTTCTTTTAAACTCCTCAACTGATTTTGCTGTATAGCCAATACGTCCCATATTTAAAGTAACCACATTTATAGAGCCAGTAAGAGGATTAGCACCAAATAAGCCTCCACCTCTTCTTCTTAGCTCACG
The DNA here is from genome assembly GCF_900107485.1 of Proteiniborus ethanoligenes. NCBI lineage: Bacteria > Bacillati > Bacillota > Clostridia > Eubacteriales > Proteiniborus > Proteiniborus ethanoligenes. The sequence goes on along the minus strand of NZ_FNQE01000016.1, from coordinate 48,488 downwards.
GTTATCAAGTCTAAGTCTACAGCACATGCTCCTTACATCTTCAGGATCTAAATCACTATTTACAAAGTTTGCAAAATATGGAGTACCAAATTTCCTTGTCATTTCCATAATGGAATTAGCTACCTCTGAATCCCATGGAAAATCCTTTGTAATATTTATTGTAGGTATGGGAAAGCTAAAGCTTCTGCCTGCACCATCACCCTCCATCATAACCTCACAATAAGCCTTATTAAACATATCCATTTCTTTTTGGAATTCTCCATAGGTTTTATCCATTCTCTTGCCACCAATGATAACCTCCATGTTTTTTAACATAGGGTGTGGCGTAATATCTAATGTTATATTTGTAAAAGGTGTTTGAAAGCCAACTCTCGTAGGTATATTTAAATTAAATACAAAGCTTTGAACTGCCTTTTTTACATCATCATAATCTAAGCCATCATAATATATAAATGGAGCCACATATGTATCTAATGAGCTAACTGCCTGAGCTCCTGCTGCTTCACCTTGCAATGTATACAACCAGTTAACAATCTGTCCTAAAAAAGATTGAAGATGCTTAGCAGGTGAAGACTCTATCTTTCCACTTGCCCCTTTAAAGCCTTCATTTAGCAATGCCTCAAGATCCCAACCACAACAATAAGGAGCTAAAAGCCCTAAATCATGAATATGTAAATCACCTTTTATATGAGGGTCTCTTAATTCTTTTCTGTATATTTTATTTAGCCAATATTTTTTTGTAATAGATTCTACAATATGATTGTTAAGACCCTGTAAGCTAAAGCCCATATTTGCATTTTCATTGATTCGCCAATCATCTAATGACACATATTCGTCAACTAATGTCTCCGCATCCATAAAGAGATTTTTAGTATCTCTCAATTCTTCATGCTTTCTTCTATATAATATATAGGCCTTTGCAGTCTTAGCATGACCTTCTTCTATTAAAACCTTCTCTACTATATCCTGTATATCTTCTACAGTAGGTATGCTTGCTCCAAATGCTTCTGTTACTATATTAACAACCATATTAGCCAATTTCTTTGCTATACTTCTATCATCCCCACCAACTGACTTTGCTGCTGCAAATATTGCGTTTTCAATTTTCCCCATATCAAAATCGACAATATCTCCGTTTCTTTTCTGTACCCTAGTTATCATGTCATTTCCCCCTTATATTGTGGTATTGTTGTTAACAATACATATATATTGTGTATTATTGTATTTAATTATAAGGCAAATAATATATGGTTGCAACTAATTTTCGTGTTTATTTATGTATTTTTTACATTTAGGACATAAGGACCAAAAAATAAAACTAAGGCACTGAAACTTTACTTCAGTGCCTTAGTTATTAAAAAGCATTTTTGTCTAAGTAGTATAAAACTAATTTAGCTATTTCTCTAATTCTATCCTCATCTATATTGTCTATAGTATCTCCTGGAGTATGGTATCCATTTTTAAGGTCCATATCAATTAAACATAATGAAGATACTCCCTTAGCACCAAAATGACTATGGTCACTTCCTTGACCTACAGCTTGAATACTTTTAAGTTCAAGGTTTTTAGCATATTGATAAAATTCTCCCTTTAAATCTGCATTAGTTTTATCATAGCTCAATAGGGTAAGTGTGTCTATATGCTTAGAACCTACCATGTCTAAATTAATCATGGCTGTAGTATTCTTCAATGGATATATGGGATTATCCGTATAATGCTGAGAGCCGTATAAGCCCTCTTCCTCTCCATTAAAACCAATGAATAATATGGATTTTTTAGGCTTATATTTTCCTTCTTTTAATACTCTTGCTATTTCCATCATTACCGCAGTACCAGAGGCATTATCTAGCGCTCCTGGATTATATGTTCCGTTTTTGTTGTCTCCCACATGGTCAAAATGTGCCCCTATTATTATGAATTCGTCTTTCAGTGTCTTATGGCTTCCTTCTATTAGTCCAATTACATTAGCAGGCTCTACATTTTCTACTGCATAATCTGCTTTTATGTATATTTCATGTCCTTCTTTTGAATAATCTATTAACTCTTTAAAAGTTGAACTATTGCAGCTGAAAAGCAAGGGTCTGTCTTCATAAAATTTAACTGCTGGATTAGCATTGGGTCCTACTACAAAACTACCATAGGTCTTATTTATGTCCACTTCTGTGATTATTCCACCAACACTACTATCTTTTAGCAAAATACTAGTAAGAAGATTCGTGTTACCCTCACGAGCTAACATACTTTCTGAAATCAATAGGATTTTCCCTGTGTATTTCTTCGAATAATCAAAAAACTTCTCTGTGCTTTGGACAAACAAAGCTTCTCCTTTTGCTTCACCTTTTATACTAAAAGAACTGGAATATGTATTAACTGTAAAATCTTTTATGTACTCATATTTTTTTACGGTCTCTCCACTACTAGTTACAACCTCTAATTCAGGAGCACTATAAGTAAACCTTACTTTTTGTTTATAATGCTGTAAATAATTTTCAAGGGCATCTGGATTTTTAAGACCTATTTTTTTAAAATAATTTGCTATATAATTAGTAGCAAGTTCATTTCCCTTTGTTCCTGCAAGTCTTCCCTTGTATTCCTCCGAAGTAAGCTCTTCAATTGTCTGCATAATATTTTTTGAATTAATATGCTTTTCTTTAATATTTTGAAAGCCTGTAGTTTGTTCTTGAACACTTCCTCTAACATTAGCTAAAGAACAACCACCAAGTATTAAAGAGATAATTAATGTTATAAAGATAAATATAGTTAATCTCTTTTTAATTTTCAAGACTATAACACCTCGTATATGTTATATTATATACACAAAAAGATAACTATATATCAATGTATATCCTTTTCTATAGGTAATTCAATATTCACATTAAAGCTATGGTCTTTATCTTCAATTCTTAATGCTCCTTTGTACTCATTTACTATTCTTTGTATGTTATTTAAACCATATCCATGGTTTTCCTTATCATCTTTTGTAGTATATCTTTCTCCTAAGGCTTCTGAATGGATTGATGATATGTTCGATTTTGAATTGTATACAGTGATAACTAAATAATTTTCCTTAGTAAACATTTTAAACTCAATATACGGGTCATTTATATTAGGTTGTAAGCATGCCTCTATTGCATTGTCTAAAAGATTTCCTATAACTACAGATAAATCTATATAGTCAAGGGCTATATCATCAGGCAATTGAACCTCTAAATCCAACTTAATTTTTTCTCTCAATATCTTGTCCCTTTTTACATTAATAAGAGCAGTAATAGCAGGATGTCCAACATCAATTATTTTGTTAATAAAAGAAATATCTTCCGATAGATTTAAAATATATTTTTCAGCTTCTTCTTTTTTGTCTAAAAGAATCAAACCATATAATGTGCTCATATAGTTATTGAACTCATGTCTCTGAGCACGAATATTTAACAATATGTCCTCCATGCTTTTGATATAGAAATTTTGATTTTCATATTCTTTTATTTTTAGCTTCATTAGCTCCTCTTGCTGTTCCTGTTTAATTATTTTTTTTGTAAATATATAGATTAGCCAATTGAATACAATAGTGCATAATGTAAGTATAGATAAAATTATGTAATCCATATAAGAATTAATTTCCACGTATTTAAAAACAATAAACGCAACATACATAATTATTAAATTGAATAAAAGAATAAAAACCATTGGTGAATTCTTCCTGTTTTGAGCATAAGAATATATTTTTCTTTTATTAACCCAATACCTTGTAATCAGAATAAAGCTCCCCTTTCCAATAATTATCCCTAAAATTCTATAAATATTAAGTTCTAGAATAACAGATGGTGGTATTTGAAAAATATATGTAATGAGGTTAACTGTAATTAATTCTAAAATAAACATTATGACTACACCTATAATTAACATAGCTGAAACAATCAAAAATCTTTTTTTGAAAATTAGAGAAAACATAATATTGGTAACTAAAAGAATTAATATAAATCCTATAAAATTTGCTAATCCAAGAATACTATTAACAATAGTACCAAAAGCTATAACTATTATTAACCCAGTAATTATATTTTTTTTATTAGTTTTTTCTTCTGCAAAGGAAGCCTTTAGAAAAAAGAACATCATACATACATCAATAATGTTAGTAAAAAAGTTAACTATTACTATCAATTTAATCACCCTGTAATTATTTAAATCTCTTGCATTCTAAAACATATAGTATCTTATTCTATATTTAATGCAAATTACCTTCTAATTGTTTTAAGCATTAAAAAGAGACGGTATAGGTTAATATAAAAGAACCGTCTCTATAAAGTGCAGGTTATTTAGTTTTTAATACCCTCATTGAATTCAAAACTGCTAATAATGCTACTCCTACATCTGCAAATACAGCTTCCCACATGGTAGCTACTCCAAAGGCACCTAAAATTAGGACTATACCTTTGACTCCTAAAGCTAAAATAATATTTTGAAGAACTATTTTTTTTGTTTTTCTGGCTATGGATATTGCCTCTGATAGCTTTGAAGGCTCATCAGTCATCAGTACCACATCTGCTGCTTCTATAGCAGCATCTGAGCCTAGTCCCCCCATAGCAACCCCTATATCTGCCATTGCTAAAACTGGAGCATCATTTATTCCATCACCTACAAATACTAGCTTGCCTTTTTCTGATTTTGTTTCTTTTATTCTTTCAAGTACATTGACCTTGTCCTCAGGTAATAGCTCTGAATAGTATTCGTCAAGACGAAGCTCCTCTGAAACCTGTTTAGCTACATTGTCTAAATCTCCCGTTAGCATAATAAGCTTTTTAATTCCTTGTTTTTTTAGTGCTTTAATAGCTTTTGCTGAATCTTCCTTTATTATATCGGAAATAGTTATGCTTCCTGCAAACTTCTTATCTATGCTAATATATACTATGGTTCCTGAACTATCCAATTGGGAAGCTGCTACTCCTTCTCTATGAAGCAATTTAATGTTTCCTGCCAACACTTCCTTGCCTTCTATATTAGCTTTTATACCATGACCTGAGATTTCCTCATAGCTGTTAATTAAGCCTTCATCAACTTCACCATTATACTCTTCTATAATAGACTTAGCAATTGGATGATTTGAGTGTATCTCTGCCATTGCTGCCAGCCTTAAAACCTCACTCCTAGTAAAGCCTTCTGCTACATTTATTTCTCTTACCTTAAATACTCCTTGAGTAAGGGTACCAGTCTTATCAAATACAACTGTATCTACTCCATTTAATGCCTCTAGGTAATTGCCTCCTTTTACTAATATCCCTGACTTAGATGCACCACCTATTCCACCGAAAAATCCTAGTGGAATAGAAATAACTAATGCACATGGACAGGATATTACTAAAAATATTAATGCACGATATAGCCAATCTGCAAAAGCTTCACCTGTAACTATTGGAGGAATTATAGCTACTAATGCTGCTCCAATAACTACTAGTGGAGTATAAAACCTTGCAAACTTTGTAATAAAGTTTTCTGTAGGAGCTTTTTTGTTGCTTGCATTTTGAACTAAATCTAAAATTCTAGATACTGTAGATTCACCAAACTCTTTTTTTACTTCTATATTTAAAAGTCCGTTTGTATTTACAAATCCACTTAATATTGTATCCCCAGCCTTCACTCTTCTGGGAACAGATTCGCCTGTAAGAGCTGAGGTTTCTACCATGGATTCCCCTTCTAGAATTATTCCATCTAGAGGTACTCTCTCTCCAGGCTTCACCACTATAGTGTTTCCTACTTTAATCAGCTCTGGCTTTGTCACAACTAAGCCTTCTTCTGTCTTTAAATTTGCATAATCAGGTCTAATATTTAATAGTGATTTGATAGATTTTCTTGAACGCTCCACAGCAATATCTTGGAAAAGCTCACCTATTTGGTAAAACAGCATTACTGCTACTCCTTCAGGATATTCTTTTATAGCAAAAGCTCCTATAGTTGCAATAGCCATTAAAAAGTTTTCATCAAATACTTGACCCCTCATTATATTCCTAGCTGCTCTAAGCAAAACATCTCCGCCTATTAAAAAATAGCTAAATATATACAAAGGCAGCTGAATATACTGATTTTGTTTTAAAATAACTCCTCCTAAAAACAATAATGCCCCTAGGGCTATCCTCACATTTTTTTTGTTTAATAAACTGTGACTTCCTTCTCCATGGCTATGTCCATGTGAATGGTCATGACCTGAACAGCACTCATCCTTAATAGGATGATTATGCCTTCCAAGCTCTTCATAGTAATTCTTTGTTTTTACAATAACATCTGGCTCTAATGTATTCACTATTTTTTTTATCTTATCTAATATAGCTTCAAATCCTAGACTATCTTCATATTCTATAGATAGTACCTTAGTTGCAAAGCTAAAGCTTGCACTCTTAATCTCCTTCATAGTATTTACCTTGTTTTCAATCTTTGCAGCACAGCTTGCACAGTTTAAACCATCTAAAATGATATCTTTCTTAATCATGCTCCTAGCCCCCTTATTATGAAATTTATTATTAGTCCGAATACATATGAATAGTTGTTCATATGTTCACTCAGTTAAAGTATACTATTTCTAAATATAATTGTCAATTAGGCAAATAGATTATGAAAAAAACTTAATAAAAAAGAAGCATTGATAAATGCTCCTTATATTATACTGGCCTTAAACATATTATTAACTATATATGAATGTGTTACAAAGGCTGATGATACACCTAGTATAACACCTACTATTACATCCGAAGGATAATGAACGGCTAAGTAAATTCTAGAAATTCCTACTAGGGTTGCTAATGCTATGAAAATAAACATAAACTGCGGTAAATAAAAAGAAAATATTGTAGCCATTGAAAAGCTTGCCGTTGTATGCCCTGATGGGAAAGAGTAATCCTTTAATACTATATCAAAGGTCTTAATATTTTCTAATATATTGTAAGGTCTTTCTCTAGACATGGTTCTCTTAAGTATTTGAACGAAAACCTGACTAAAGGATAGAGAGGCTAGTAGCTCAAAGCCTAAGGGTCTAGATTTCCCTATATTAAGCACTATTAACACAAGAGGCATGATACCAGAAAAAATTAATCCTCCTAATTCAGTTATTCGAGGCATGATAAAGTCTAGTATTTTGCAGCTTATTTTTGTATTAAATACATGAAAAATTCTATTGTCACCAAAGATAAGAAATCTTTTTAAATGCTTCATTTGGCATCTTCCTTCTATATTATTAAATCATTAAATACTATTATAGTCAGCATTAGACATTTTGTAAAATACTTTTTTGATTTTTGCAGAAAAATATAAATATTCCTTCAATTATTTTTTTATTAAGACGAAATAGAATTTAGTAATACTTCATATTTAAATACAGCTATTCAAATCTAACTAGCTTTACACCAAGAATAAAGAATATTAACCCCATAACTACTAATACAAAGGTTGGCATTATTGCAGCATTAAATCCGCTCCCATACATGGCGATTTTCTCCATGCCCTCAAGTGCCCATTTTTGAGGCATAAAGTTTGCTATCCCAAGTAAAATCTTTGAGTTTACAATGTCTAATGGCCACATACAACCTCCCAGCATGGATGTACTAGTCAAAACAACAGGTAATAATGCTGAAAGCTGTGAATGTGTCTTTACTAATCCTGCTAAAAATAATCCTAAGGAAGTAGTAGTAAATACAAATGCCAATCCCACAACCATAATGCCTAAAAAGCTATCCCCAAAATCCATTTTAAACAAATATTTACCACCTATCAGGAGCAGTCCTATTTGAAATACACCTATTAAGTATGCGGTAACAAATTTGCCTCCTAATATAGTAAATTTTGAAGCAGGAGATATTAAAAGTCTTTGCCATGTGTTGTTTTCTCTTTCGGTTAATATCTCCCCTACTCCAAACGCTATAGTATACATGGAGAAGAACAAAGCAAAGCCTAGGGTCATATGCTTCATATTGTCGTATTTATTAGTTGAATCTAAGGTCTCTGTCATAACTGTTACAGGCTTTTTATATCTCCAGGCTTCTACTACTTTTCTATATGCATTATCAGAAGCAGTATTTTTGTCTATATTTAAGTTTGATTGGAGATAATCTCCTGTAAGCTGAGCTATTTTATAATTTACTATAGTTCTTCCTACTATGCTTGAGAGCAGGCTTTCTAGTGTATATATATCTCTATCCTCTTTAATCCTCATTATTGTAATTGCAGAGCTTTCTGAGTTCTTAACTTTATTTTCAAAGCCCTCTTCTAATACTACAGCTGCTAATATTTTGCCTTCCTCTACTTTTATTGTAGAATCCTGGTAGCTATCCTCACTAAATATAAATGTGTTATCTAGCTTTAATTCGTCTATAATCCTTGCTGAATATTCTGTATTGTCCTTATCTATTATGGCTACTATAGATGTATAGTCACTATTTTGAGCTGCTCCCATAAGATAGGTAAAAATAAGAGCCATTGCGGTCATCATTACTAGGACAAGATATTCGTCTTTAAATTTCAGCAATCTGAGCCTTATTATGTTCAGCATATGCTTCCTCCTTTTTACCCTTAATCACTAAAACAGCCAATAATATAAATACTATTCCCATCAGGATTAGTCCTAATAGCCCAGGGGCTATCTTTTCTATTCCATAATCCATCATTACTCTTTGATATGATTTTATAGTTAATCCTGTAACGGTAAAATTACTTAATACCTTCATTGGTTCAGGAAAAGCATCTATGGGCATAAAGCTCCCCCCAAGAAGTGCCATCCCATTAATAAATACACTTTCAAACACATTGGCAGCCATATAGTTATCATTTTTAAGAGTTAATGCAGATATAAGTATGCCTATTCCTGCTACAGAGAAGACTGTGCATAATGATATTAGTACCACATATAAAATATTTCCCCATCTAACTTTGTAAACTAAGCTAGTTACTAGTATTATTATAGCTACCTGTACAAGTCCTAATAAAAAAATAGTAAAGAACTTTCCACTTAATATTCTCCATTTTTCTATCCCTGCTATAATTGTTCTTTGATATGTAACATCTTTTTTTTCTTTAAGCAAAAGCTTCCCTCCCATGGAAGCACAAAATAACACAAACATTCCAATCATTGCAGAAGCATAATATTGAGTCCCTGAAATAGGTTTTTTTTCATTGGCAGTTATGTGATTTATTTTAATCCTTGAGCTTTCCATAGCCTCAGCTATATTGCTTATTATAGCTTCCATATGGTCATAGACTTCAAAGCCTACTCCCTCCTCTAACCCTGCTTCTATAAATACATTTTTTCCTATTATTGTTGCAGATAAGCCATCTGCAAATCCTCTCATTATTCCTTCTATTATTTGACTAGATATATATCTATCTGGATGTCCTAATACTTGAATATTTACTGTGTTTCTAAAGGGCGTAAGAAAGTTTATATACATATCATATACAAAGTTTTCAGGCATGATTATTATTCCAGATACCTTTCCATTTTGAAGAAGCTCCTTCGCCCTTTCCCTATGAGTTATTTCATAGCTTATTATTTTTTTAACTTCTTCATTCTCTAGAAAATCCTCTATCAGCATACTTTCTAGGTTTAAATTCTGTAATACTTTAGTCATTTCATTTAATCCTGCATCTTCTGAGTCCTTCACAAAACCATTCCTGCTAAAAAAATTTATAAACTCTTCTGTTTCCTTACTTTGGTCATACTCTAATACAACTGCCACCTTTATTATCGGCTTTTCTATGTCTGTTAAAAAAGAGCTTTTTAAAGCTGAACCTAGTATGGATATGAGTACTATAGGCATGAGAATTAATATTGCAGTTGCTTTTTTATCTGATAGCAATATTTTTAAATCCTTTAATATAATAAAAATGATGTCCATATACTCACCCCTTAATCTCTCAAAGCTCTACCAGTAAGATGCAGAAACACGGATTCTAGATTAGGTTTTTGGATATCTACTGAAAGTATATTAGAGTTAGCACTAGATACTTTTGAAATAATATCCACAAATATGTCCTTCCCATTTTCTGTAGTTAATGTTACTTCATTATCCATAACCTCTACATTGACTATATAGTCAATGCCTTTAAGTCTTCCTAATAGCTCTTCGTTTAAGTTATCAAATACTATTTTTGTTTTTTTCTTGCCCTTTATTATATTTACTAGCTCATCCTTATTCCCTGTAGCTATGATTTTACCTTTGTCCATAATACTAACTCTAGTACATAAATACTCTACCTCTTCCATGTAGTGACTAGTATATATTATAGTCATACCTTCTTTATTTAATTGTAATACTGTATCTAATATGTGATTTCTTGATTGTGGATCTATTCCTACAGTTGGTTCATCCATTATAAGTATTTCAGGCTTGTGAAGAAGTGCTGCTCCTATATTTATTCTCCTCTTCATTCCTCCTGAATACTTATCTACTCGGTCCCTTAGTCTATCTTTAAGTCCTATTATATCTGCTACTTCTTCTATTCTTTCCTTTAGTAATTTCCCTTTTAAGCCATATGCACGACCCCAAAATTTTAAATTATCATATCCTGTCAATGTTGGATAAAGTGCTATTTCCTGTGTTACTACACCTAGCTTGTTCTGAATCGCCTTAGGTTTTTTGATTATACTCTCTCCATTATAGACTATATCTCCATTATCTGGTTTTATTAAAGTTGATATCATAGATATGGTAGTAGACTTACCAGCTCCATTAGGCCCTAATAATCCAAAGACTTCTCCTGCCTTTATTTCAAAACTTATTTCATCTACTGCCTTTATTTCCTTATACTTCTTACTAATGTTAGTAATCTCTAATAATGCCATTTATTTTGCCCCTCCTTCGGTTTTATTGAAAAATCCTTCTAGCATGAAAGGCATACCCCCTTTTAAATATTCAATATCCAGGGTGTTATTTTCATTTAGATCAGGAAAATCAAAGGCTTGTTCTCTCTCAATACTTAGGTTCTTTATTTTAATACTTATATTGCTTTCCTTAATTTCTTTAGACTTAGCTTTTTCATTACTGATTATTAAACTGATTTCTTCTTGAGTTATATATCCGTCTATATCAATATAGCCTGTATATTTAAATCCAGATACATTTATATCATCTATTTTATTAATAAAATCTTGGAATATGCTCTCTGTCTCTATTTTTTCTTCCTTATTATTTCCATAGACTAAAGCTATCATTTGCTTAAACTCCTCGTTAGCAGATAATAATGTAGCAACTTCTTTCATTAATTCTTTAATCTGCTCCTCAGAAGGGTCTATGGAAAACTCTGTAGCTTTAACCTCCCCATCCTCAGTAGAAAGCAAGGTTTTCTTCCCTGAAACTACATCTTTTTCTTTAAGTACTCCTACCCATATTTCGCCTATTTTAGAGATTATTTGTTCTTCAAAATGGTTCCCCTCATTGTCCCTGTCTCCAAAAATATCTGTTTTTTCTCCATTTTCTAAAAACTCATCTAGTACAACATACTTTCCTAGAATAGGTGTTTTAATGTACATTCTTTCTTTATCCTTATAAAAGGCAGAATCAAACCCAAGTCCCCCTAAATTAAAATAATTTCTTGATATAATTTTCGTATTCCCTTTATCTTCTTTGAATACAATGTCCATTTTTGATTGGATTTGATTAAAATAGCTTAGCTCCTTAATATCTTCATCACTTAATCCTTCTGTATTATACTTGTTTTCTATTATTATTTCTTGTATTAAATGCCCTTGTGTTATTCCACTAGTTTTTTCTCTAGCCTCTCGATAAGCCTTAAATGCATCAGTGCTACATCCTGTAATGGAAAACAAAAGTATTAAGCTAATGACAACAGCCATGATTCTCTTCATATTCTATTCCTCCTAAAGCTATTAAATATCTTATTTTATTTATATTATAAGGATAATTATAATATAAATCATGTACCAAACCTCACTAAATAGAAAAATGACACATGACTTTTTGCACATAATATATTAAAAAGAAGGACTACAGCGTCCTTCCTTATACAAATTATATATTATTTTTAATAGTAAATACTGCAAGCTGAGTTCTGTCCCTTAGCTCTAACTTGTTTAAAATATTTGTAATATGATTTTTAATAGTCCCCTCACTTAAAAAAAGCTCCTCCGACATTTCTTTGTTGCTTTTGCCTTCTCCTACAAGTCTACATATGGCTAGCTCCCTACGGGTCAAAAGCTTAACTCTTTCATCTATATGGATGTCCTTGTCACCCTTAGCCATTTGAGAAAATTTATCTAAAACCTTTACAGCCACATCTGGCTGAATAAGTGCTCCACCATGATGCACTGTTCTTATGGCCTCTATTATCCCTTCTGGAGTCGTCTCCTTTAAAAGGTATCCTGATGCTCCAAACTTCAGGGCATCAAATATATACTCATCATCATTAAAGGTTGTAAGAACGATTATTTTTATAGTTGGAATTCTACTTTTGATTTTTTTTGTAGCCTCAACACCATTTAAAAGAGGCATTTTAATATCCATAAGAACAACATCTGGCTTATATTTTAAGCTCATATCATAGGCCTCTTGTCCATTTTCTGCCAACGAGCATACCTCTATATCTTTTTCCATGTTGATTATTGTTTTTAAGCCCTCTCTAAGTATCTTTTGATCATCTGCTATTATTACTCTAATCATTTCCCTTCACCTCCAATGGCAAAAAACCTTCTACTGTAAACATCTCATGATTTGAGAAGTATATCCTTCCATCTAAGGTCTCTACTCTTTCTCTCATAGCCTTTAATCCAAAACCTTCCTTAATTTCCTTCTCTACTAAACCATTATTATATATCCTAAAGCTTATTCTATTAGGCATATATCTTATTATAATATTTATTTCATTAGCCTTCCCATGTCTAACTGCATTTGTCATAGACTCCTGGACTATTCTGTAAATTGTAATATTTACAGATGGATTTGCTTTAACCATATCTCCCTCAATATTTAAGTTTGCCTTGACTCCTGTTTTTTTACAAAATTCCTCTACAAGCTCTTCTATGGATTTTATTCCTTTACATATATCCTCATCAGGATTCAATGTTTGGACTATTTCTCTGACTTTAACTAGATTTTCTCTTGTAGAATCCTTTAGCTCTAAAAGAATATTTTTTGCCTGATTAATATCTTTATCTATAAATCTACTTGCAAGCTCTAGCTGCATTAAAAGAGCAGTCATGTCATGACCTAATGTATCGTGAATATCTCTAGCTATTCTATTTCTCTCTTCAATGGTAGCAAGCCTTTCAACCTTTTCCGAATACTCCTTTAGATTTTTATGTGCTGACAGTAGCTCTGCATAAAGCACATCCTTCTTTTCCTTTTCTTCTTTATAATACTGTGAAAAATAGATTATGGATACTATAAATATGCTAATTACCCCAAAAAACATCATCTCTGAAACACTGCTTAAGCTTCTTTTGTAATATATCAGTATAAAGTACTTGGACAATGATACTCCTAGAGTAATTATACTTACAAAAAAGCTTTGTTTTCTCCTTAAGAGTAATGAAGCCTCTAGCAGGATCAAAATATAAAATATATGCAAAAAATAATTAATTAAGTATTTAGAATTGCTCTCCAAAAAAAATATTACTCCAACATCTATTAAGAAGGAAAATAAATATAGCCTTTCTTTTTTTATAACTGATTCTCTTATGACACCTATTAAAATATAGATGATAAATGAAAAAGCTAAAACAATAAGCCTTTTACCAGCTACATTCTCAAACTTCAGCGATGCATAAAATAAAATTGATGATACTAATATTTTAAAAACATAATAAAGCTTAAGCTTTTCTCGTTTCATAATCGTTCCTTCCTTTAATCCTCTTTATAAAGCACAACATTTATAAAAGAATTTCGCTATGCTGTAGTATAAATCCTTTATTTAATGAATAAAAAAAGAAGACGGGTTAAGCCCATCCTCTTATTCGTCCTTCTCAAATTTTTCTTTTGGAGCACCACATTTAGGACATTCTTTTGGTCTGCATCTGCCCTCTTTAGTTTCTCCACATACTGAACATTTCCATACTGCCATTAAAGTTCACCTCCTGTATTTAAGCTGCCCCATCAGGGATATAGCCTTTGAACTGTGCTTTGTATAGCTTAGCATATAAGCCTTCCTTATCTAAAAGCTCCTCATGCCTTCCTTGCTCCTCTATGCCCTTATCAGTAAGCACTACTATTTCATCAGCATTTCTTATAGTCGAAAGTCTATGGGCTATTACTAAGGTAGTCCTACCCTTTGAAAGTCTTTCTAAGGACTCTTGAATAGCTATTTCCGTTTCATTGTCTAGTGCTGAGGTAGCCTCATCAAGAATTAATATTGGTGGATTTTTTAAAAATACCCTAGCTATTGAAAGTCTTTGTTTTTGACCACCAGAAAGCTTTACTCCCTTTTCCCCAATATAAGTCTCATATCCATTAGGTAAAGTCATTATAAAATCATGTATATTAGCATTTTTAGCAGCTTCTATTACTTCTTCATCTGTAGCATCCAGATTTCCATATAAGATATTTTCCTTAATAGTTCCTGTAAAAAGGAATACATCCTGCTGGACTAAGCCTATGTTTTTTCTTAAGGATTTTAATTTAATATCTCTTATGCTAATACCATCAATTAATATTTCGCCTTCATCCAGCTCATAAAATCTAGGTATCAAATGACATAATGTAGTCTTCCCGCCGCCTGAAGGTCCAACTAATGCAAGAGTTTCTCCTGCATCAATAGTATAATTAAGTCCCGATAATACAGTTTTCTTATTATCCTCATAGCTAAAGGTTACATTTTTAAGCTCTATTTTGCCTTTTACATTTTCTAAGTCCACTGCATTCTCGCTATCTGCTATATCTGGTTCTATGTTCATTATTTCAACAAATCTTTCAAAGCCTGTCATTCCATCTTGATATTGCTGTATGAATTGGGCAAGTCTTCTTATAGGTTGAAGAAAAAACGTAACATATAATAAATATGCAAATAAATCTCCCATATTTATATACCCTTTATATGCAAAATAACCACCTAAGCTAATTACTAATATATTTAATATGTTTGAGAAAAATTGAATCCCTGCAGTAAACTCTGCCATGGTTTTGAAGGCATGCTCTCTTGATTCTTTAAATTCACTATTACCTACATCAAACTTTTCTATTTCATACTCTTCATTAGTAAAGGACTTAGCTACTCTTACGCCAGATATACTATTCTCTAGCTGTGCATTGACCTTGGCTATCTTTACTCTTTGAGCTCTAAAAGCCTGCTCCAGCTTATTTCTTTTAGATATGGCAAACCAAATCATAATTGGAATAAATGCAAAAATTATTAGTGTAAGTCTCCATTCTACTCTAAGAAGGATTACAAATGAGCCTATAAGCATAACAAATGAAATAAAAAGATCCTCAGGTCCATGATGAGCCAGCTCTGTGATTTCTCTTAAGTCATTGACTATTCTAGACATTATATGTCCAGTTTTTGTATTATCAAAATAAGAAAAGGATAAGGATTGAATATGAGAAAATATTTCCTTTCTCATGTCAAATTCCATCCTAGTACCTACAACATGTCCATAATAATCCACTATGTAGTTTGCAATATATCTAACTATATATAATAAGACTAAAACACCTGTGATGATGAAAAGAGATCTAATTCTTCCTTCAGGAATTATATTGTTGATTACATCCCTTGTAACTATAGGAAATACTAAATCTAGTGCCGCAATTAAAAATGCACAAGCCATATCTAATAAAAAAAGCTTACGATGGGGCTTGTAGTAAGAAATAAATCTTTTAATCATAATGAATCCTCCTTTATTTTATGTCCAAGCTTTTAGCAAGCTGTTCTAACCCATATACCATGTTTTCTACTGTTTTTTCATCAATATTTATTAAGGCTTTTCTAACAAACTCATTACCAGCTTGATAGTTTATAGAGCTTATTAGTTCTGTGCCTTTTTTTGTTAGGGCTACTCTACTTATTCTCCTATCATGCTTATCCTTAATTCTTTCCACTAAATCTTTTTCCTCAAGCCTAGATACTCTTTCTGATATAGTATTCTGTGCCTTTCTTATTTCTGTAGCCATTTCTCCTATAGTAGGTGGGCTTTCAATGTTATTTAAATAAATAAGAGTATGAAACTGATCAAGAGTCAAGTTATGGCATTGAGCTATCTCATGACGCTTCATATGTATCATTCTGCTTATTAGACGGACATTTTTTACTATTTCTTCAGTTTGATTCTCTAAAGACAATTTCTTTCCTCCTAATATATCGTACCACGATATTTTTGATACTCTAAATAGTATAGAACATTTATTATCCCCTGTCAATATATACACTGGATAATGACCTAGCCCGATTTGCTGAATGCTTTTGTCATAAGATCAAAGATTTAGATAATTACAGCATAGCTCAAATATAATAAGGATGGAAAGATCCATCCTTATTAATACCAATATCCAGGGCCATAGTCATATCCAGGGTAATTATAATATCTTCTTCTTCTTCTCCTTCCCAGCAAAGTTCCTAGCAGCACAATACCTATTAAATCTCTAAATATTCTTCGTCTACCAAAGAAAGGCCTTTGCATTCCTTCTACATCATTACTCATGCCATATCTTCTTTCGTCCATATCATTATCTATCTCAGGACATTCCTTCATCATTCTTTCGTATATTTCATCAATCATATCTTCCATTTCTCTCTTAGAAGGCTCCCAGTCCTCTCCTTTTTCTCTTATATATCTCCATACACAATCATGGACCTTTGGATATAGTCTATGATATAGCTCTGGATACATATTATACATGTCTGAGTCTCTATATAATCTGTCCATATCATCCATATATAAAACCTCCTTATTCATGTCTTTTGCAATATTATATTATGTGGAGGTTTTTCTTTTGCTACAGGATATCTTATATTAGTATAAAAATAAAAAGCAGGATACTAGTACTCTACCCTGCTATATAGTCTTTCAATTATTCGGATTATTTCTTTTTTGCTCCTTGCATTTATTACACTATCTACTGCAGCCTCGTCTCTTATAAAATCTACTAATTCAGATAGGGCTTGTAGATGTCCTTCTGCATCTGTGGAGCAAAAGGATATTACCAATCTAATCGGGTCATTGTCCTTATCTCCGAATTCAATGCCTTCCTTCAGAGTTATAAGGCTCAACCCTGTTTTTAAAACGCCTTCTTCAGGTCTTGCATGTGGAAATGCTATCCCCTTAGATATTACTATATAGGGTCCTAGCTTCCTAACCATATGAACCATTGCATCTACATATCTGTTTTCTACAGCATGGTTCTTTTCTAAAAGTTCTCCGCCTATTCTAACTGCTTCTTCCCAGTTTGTAGCATTAACATTTAGTTCAATGACGTCCTCATTTATCAAATCACTTAACAATTCAATCATCACCATCCAAGGATTTTTTTACTCTATATGCATTTAAGATGTATGCAATTAAGTATGTATTAATATAAGTAAATGCCACTATCCCAGTATCATTAGTTACAAAAGCAATAAGGGATATTATAAATATTATACCGTATTTATCAGGAGATTCAATACCAGTTTTATCTATACTCCTTAAAAATCCTCTGTTGTCCTTAAAAAACCTTCTGATAAAGTACGTCTGCCCACAAAGAATTATATTCCAAGGAGGTAAAATAGAAATAGTAAGGAGCTGTTTAAGCTTTATAGCAATCATATTATATAGCTCATATATTCCAAAGATTTTTATCCTTTGCATAAGGCCTCCTCCGTGGCTAACAGTACCATTATGTATGTCAAAGTATAAGTTTAATGCTAAAGCAGATATGCCTAGAGCTGATAATGCAATAAAGCTTTTCATACCTTTCTTTTTATTGAACAAATTAGTATATATGAGTATTAAAAATCCTAATATTGAGGTTATATAACCGCCTACATTTGCTCCATATTTTCCTGAAAGAGCTAGTATAGATATTAGAAAATATAATACTGCCCAATTTCTAATTATTTTTTTAAGTCTATACACTGTAATAATAGACGTAGCTAATAGTACTCCCATAATTTCGTTATTAAAGCCATAAAACCTTCCTCCTGCAATAATATTATTATAGCCGATAAATGAATTATAGATTATATCCATATTGAAAAATGCTCCTACTAAAATCAATATATTAGTCCCTATTGATATGGTTGAAAGTGGTATCAGTCCTTTGTTAATAAGGAATCTAGAAATAAAAATAGAGGTAAAAATAATCGTTCCTAGATAAATCACTATGTACCTGTGAATATTAAATATACCTGCTATTAAAGATAACAATATGCATAAAAGTATACTCATCATAATCATGTTATATTTTTTATAATCTTTTCTTCCTCTCAAAGCACAATTATATATAACATAAAGCTGAGCAGCAATGACATATCCATGGAAAGCATATTTAATAATGTTTAAATTTAAAAATTCCAGCAGATTATTTTTATTTTCTTCAATAATATTAGTTCCTTTAATTACACCTATTTTATTCCCTATAGCACCCTTTGACTTTATCCCGTAAATGTACTCTATGGTTGGTCTAATATCTAAATTAGTTATTAGTCCTTCTCTTCTAGTTGTATTGCTTGTTAGTATTCCCCCTTCACCTCTACCGTCACTATATATTAATGGAACAAGAGTAGTATTAAACTTATACAAAATGTCACCGTTTATATTTTCGGGAAAGACAAAGATATATAAATGGTTAAATTCCTCTATGTATGACTTTAAAATATTTATTCTGTCCTTCTGTCCATGAATATTATATGAAACAACTAGTAGGTCTACAGCTTTAAATAGCTCCTCTGTAGTACTCTTAAGCCATTTTTCATCATACTTTATTTCTTTAAATCCATTTTGTATAATGCCCTCTCTGTCAGCTATTAGCATAGCTGAAGAACCTACTCCTAGGACTCCTGTATTAACATTGTTTTTTGCTAATGAGTCTCCTAGCAAATCAATCTCCATAGGAAGATTTTTATTTTTCTTATTTAAATCCTTGACTATATTCTCATAGTCCTCTATAAATATATAATTATTGTCCCCTTCCTTTATTCCACTATATGAGCCTTTATCAAGCTTAACTCTTCTTCCAGTTGACATAGTCATAAAAAGACTTTCAGCATTAACCCTTTTATATATCTCAGGGTTTTTTATGCTCATAAGTCCCAAAGATAGATTATGGCTCATTATATCTTCACACATTGATAGATCTAACTGGTCTAAAGCTATAATTAAAATCTTGTTGGACCTATGCTGTGTAGCATTTGCATTATATGAGCATAGAAAGCTAAAAGCTACTATAAGAAATATGGATATTATTTTTATTCTATATTTAGCCATGGCTGCACCCTTAATAGTAAAAGTAATTGGCTAAAGAAAGAAGCCCTACAATAATTGCAAAAATGCCAACTACTATTTTTATATTATCGTATTCATCAAGCTTAAAGCATTTATCTTTGGATATTTTTCCCTCTTTAAAAAAGATTTTTATATCAAATATATCACTAAAAATATTATATACGCCTAAGAGAATAAATATTATTCCTATATAAAGCATCTGTTCACCCCGTTTATATATGGTTGATATGGGTAGTATCATAAAGGTAAGTCAATATTATACCCCTTCCAGTATAATTATTGAACAAAATTATATCTTAAATTTATTTAATTTATCTATAAAAGGATTTTATGTTTTTTTGTAGAATTGTGAACAATGATAATTGATTTTAAGGAGGAGGCTAAATTGAATATTGCAATAGTTGGAGCAGGAAGAGGCGGTGCAAATCTTATTCGATCCCTAGCTGGGGTTGACAGTATAAAAATAACTATGGTTGTAGACTTAGATTCAAATGCTCCTGGTATAGTATTAGCGAAAAATCTAGGAATAAGACATTCAGTATCAATAGATGATATTTCAAAGGTCCCTGTAGACATGATAATAGAAGCAACTGGTACACAAAGGGTTGCTGATATTCTTATAGAGAAATTTGAAAGCAGATATAAAATAATTGATTCTCATGCCGCATTATTAGTATCTACCTTAGTTGATGGAAATATGAGTACATTAGAAAAAATGAATAAGCAAATTGAAATCATTAACCACACTTCAGCATCTGTGCAAGAAAATCTTCATTCTATATATGATTCAATTAACAAAGTACATTCTGTAAGTGAAAATCTAGTTCATTCAACTGAAACTTCAAAAAAATATATAGAAGAAAGTGATAAGGTTGTTCAATATGTAAACAAAATAGCTAACCAAACTAAAATACTAGGCTTAAATGCAAATATAGAGGCTGCAAGAGCTGGAGAGTATGGGAAAGGATTTGCTGTAGTCGCTAAGGAAGTTCAAGTGTTAGCCGGAAATAGTGAACAATTTGCCTCAGAAATCAATGAAATCTTGGGAAAATTATCTGAAGAGATATATAAAATAAATATAGAGATTGATAAGCTTAAGAATTTATCTAATTCACAAATAGAGCACTCAAAGCTAGTAAGCTCAGCTATGGATGAATTAACTAGAGAAGCTTCTAATTAGAAAAGAGAAAGCAAATTGCTTTCTCTTTTTAACACTTATTTAAGCTAAAAGAGCCTTATTTATTTTTTCATTTAAGTCTAAATATTTATTGTTTCTAACTTCACACAATTCTAATATTTTCTCTGCCATAGGGTATTGCCCCATATCATAGTAGCACAACGCAATAAGATAATTTAATTCGTCTATTTTTTTGATATCATTTTTATTGTTCATTTTAACAATTGTATGTCCTAAAGTAAAGTATACAAAGGCCTGTTGTAATTGTTTGTTTTTATAAGCTATGGTTCCTAGTCTTTTGTATATTTCACTTATATTCATAAAATCATTTTCTTTGCCATAATAAACTAATGCACCTAAAAACTGTGTCATTGCACATTCATATCTCCCACTTTCCAAATATAACAACCCTTTTAAATGTAAAGCCTTGGCCTTATAACTAGCTAGTCCATATTTTGAAGATATATGTATTATTTTATAAAGATTGATATTATAATCCCTAAAGCTCATATTAGGCTTTAGCTCTAGTTCATCTATCCATTTTTCACAATTTTCCTTAGCCATATCCCTTTCGCTTTTTAATAAATAAGAAGCATTTAGGTTAATATCCTTACCTTTCATTTTAGCAAACTCGTTGATTTGACTTGCCAAATATGCTGCATTAATAGCGTTAATAGTTCTTTTTCCATTTTCAAACATAGATATATAATTCTTAGAAAACCTATCTCCAGCTAACTCATCTTGTCTCAGTCTTAGCAGCTTCCTTATTTCCTTTAGACGTTGTCCAGGACTTAAAATGTTTAGTTCTTTCAATCTTAATCACTCCTAGCTAGTCTTAGATTTATATACTATATAAAAAGCCTTCCTATTTATTATAAAAGTTTATCATATAATGTAGAAAAATTTGGTCAATTTTTGTCGATAATCTATAAATAATGTAATTTGTGAAAACTCTACATATGGTTAATTAGTAGGAATTCTATCCTTTAACCAAAGAATTATATCATCTATTACTTTATCTTTTGTCTTTTCATTCATTATTTCATGATAAAGGTCTTCATATATGATTATATTTTTGTCTAAGGATTGTATTTTATTATAAAAATTTATAGATGCATCTTTAGATACTATCTTATCTTCACTACCATGTAAAATAAGACATGGATAGTTATAGGTTTCCATATGCATGTTCAGCCAGTCAACTCCATTAACTAAAAATTCAACATAAAAATTTAGAGTAGCATCCTTTAGATTAAGGGGGTCACTTATATAATTCTCTACAACACGTTCATTGCTACATAATGTATTAGATATAGGATTTTTAATTCTAAATTTAGGCACAGCTATATTTAAAAGCTTAAAGATAGAGCCCTTAATTCCTTTAACCTCAGAGGCCCTAGTAGTAGCTGCACCTGAAAAAATCTGACCATTTAGCTTGTCCTTATATCTTATGCCATATGAGGCTGTAATAAAGCCTCCCATACTATGACCAAGCATAAAAATAGGTACTCTCGAATTTTCTCTCTTTGCCATGTTTACAATGTAATCCGTATCTAAAATGAAGCTTTCAAAGCTTTCAATATGGCCTTTTTCCCCTTTCGTTCTTCCATGCCCTCTGTTATCAAATCTGTAAATTCCATAGCCTTCCTGGTTTAGTCTTTTAGTTATATGATTGTATCTTCCTAAGTGTTCTGCAAATCCATGAACTATCACTATTATACCCTTAGGATTATCTACCATGTCTTTTACATAGTAAAGCTCAGTACTATCATATGATTTCATATATCCTTCTGTATGGATAGTCACCTTTTATCCTCCCTCGCAATCTATATACGATTATTATACTATATTTTATTTATATTTTTCTAAATAATCCAAAAATATTAAACTTTTTTTAGTTTCTGATACTAAATTATTAAGCCCTAATGAACAATAATATATGATAAAATATACTAGTAGTATAATTTGAAAGGGGTATCCACTTGAGTAGTAGCTTTTTTGATTTGCTAAAGATGAAATATAGTATTGATTTAAATAAACAGCAAAAGCAAGCTGTATTACATAAAAATGGTCCAGCAATAGTATTAGCAGTTCCTGGAGCGGGCAAGACCACCGTTTTAATCTCTCGTACTGCAAATCTTATATTAAATCATAATATCAACCCAGAAAATATATTGTCTATTACCTTTAGTAAGGCAGCAGCAAGAGATATGAAGGATAGATTTTCATCTATATTTGGACAAGGCATTGGAAGCAAAGCTAATTTTTCTACTATACATAGCTTTGCATATTCTATAATTAGAGATTATGCATGCATAGCTAAAAAATCCTATAGACTTATAGAAGGTGAGAGTTCATCTACAAATAAGACTCTCATACTTAGAGAGATATATAGAACTGTAAATAATTCTTTTCTCAATGAAGATAAACTAGAGGAACTGCTTAGTCACATAAGCTACATCAAAAATATGATGTTGAAAATTGATGATTTTATTAAGGCTAACAACACTTCCTTTAACAACTTTAGTGAAATATATAATCTCTATGAAAGCTATAAAAAGGAACATAATTACATAGATTTTGATGATATGCTAACACTTTCTTATGAAATTCTTAAATCAAATTCTAAATTATTAAATAAGTACAGAGATAAATATGAGTATGTGCAGGTTGATGAAGGACAAGATACTTCAAAGATACAAAATGAAATAATTAAAGCTATTGTCAGTCCAAAGAACAATTTATTTATAGTTGCAGATGATGACCAAAGTATATATGGATTCAGAGGAGCTGTTCCAGAGGAGCTATTAGATTTTAAAAGTATTTATCCTAATACTAAAATGTTCTATATGGAAGAAAATTATCGTTCTTCTAAAAATATTGTATATATATGTAACGAATTTATTAAGAAAAACACTAGCAGATATATTAAAAATCTGATTACTTCTAATTCTAATAATAGACCAATAACCATAGTTAAGGTAAAAGACCAATACCAACAATATAAATACATAATAGAAAATATATCGAAAAAACAATGTTTTTATAATTCTGCAATCTTATATAGAAATAATATCTCCTTAATAGGTATGGTAGAAGGTCTTATTCGCCATAATATACCCTTTTATGTAAGAGACTCTAAAATGAGCTTTTTTAATCATTGGGTATTAAAGGATATAGTAGCCTTTTTGGAGGTAGCATTGGAGCCTAAAAATAGTCTGGCCTTTGAAAAAATATATTATAAAATGAATAGATATATTTCAAAGGATTCTATTAGCTATGTGTTAAAAGCTAATATGTCTCATTCTGTATTTGATATATTGCTTGAGTACCCTGGTTTTCAGTATTTTCAACTAGATAGAATACGTAGCTTGAAAAGAGAATTTAAATCCTTATCAAGAAAAAACCCATATGAAGGAATAAGCTTCATTGAAAAAGAATTAGAATATGCAAACTATCTAAGGGATAATTGTAAGAGCTTAGGATACTCATATGAAAGCATAAAAGCTATAATATCTAATATAAAAATAATCGCTAAAGAAACTAAAACTATTCAAGAGTTTTTAGAAAAGCTTAATAATATGCAAAGGGCTATTGAAGATTCAAGATATAATAAAGGAAAAAATGCTGTATATCTATCAACTATACACTCTGCAAAGGGACTAGAATTTGAGGAAATATATATGATAGATTTAGTTGATGGTGATTTCCCGTCTCAAGCAAGTATAGAAGCCTTTGAAGAAGGAAACTATAAGCTATTAGAAGAAGAAAGAAGATTATTTTACGTTGGAATGACAAGGGCTAAAACCGTTCTAGATATTATAACATTAAGCACCATGAATAATGAAGAAGTCCAAAACTCTAGATTTGTTAAGGAGCTTGAATGGATAATGCTAAGCTTAAAGGAAATCCAGGTGAAAAAACAGCTTGTTGTTGGAAATGAAATAAGTCATTCCAAATTTGGAAAGGGCAATATAATAAATATAACTAATGATACAATAACTATAAAATTTCACAAGGAAGGTAAAAAACGACTTTCATTGCATAGCTGTTTGGAAAAAGGCCTTCTAGAAATAGTGTAGGTAAGAGTTAAAGGGTGGACAAAGTCCACCCTTACTAGAATGCTATAATCAGGCCCCCATCGTTGGCGTAAACCGTACTTATACCTGCTGTTTCTACTATAATAATATCCTTGAATTGATATCTTTTTTGAACCTCTTCTTTAAACTTAAGTGCTTTTTCAAAGGAGTTACAATGAGCTATACCTAGAATTTTATCCTCTAGCTTTTCTCCCTGCTCACCTATTACCTCAACTAATCTCTTAAAGGCCTTCTTTGAACCTCTCACGCTTTCTAGCATGTTTATCTCACCTTTTTCGGTTCCCCTCATAATAGGTTTTATAGATAGTAGTGAAGCAATCTTCCCCTTTAAGGAGCTTATTCTACCTGCCTTGACTAAATTTTCCAAAGACTCAAGAACAAAAAAAGTCTTCATGCTTTTAATATATTCATTTACTTTTTCAACTATTTTAGGCGGATCTTGTTCTGTCTTAAGTACCTCATGTATTTTCATGCTAATTAGGGTCTCTCCTACTGATGCACTAAGGGAATCAAAAACATGTATGAACTTATTACCTACTTCTTCCAACACCATTTTCTTAGCCATCATTGCATGACTATATGTACTACTAAGCATAGATGATAGTGTAACTACAAAAATATTTTCAGCTTCTTCATATTCTCGCATAAAATCTCCTGGTGAAGGACTTGCTGTTTGAGGAGCAGCTTCTGAAGATTTCATTACACTTAGCAATTCTTTTACATCTAAATTTTCATCATCAGTATAAATTCTATCTCCTATATGAATAGTTAAGGGTACCAATTTTATTTCCATCTTATTTTTTATTTCTTGGTTTAAATCACAGCAGCTATCGGCAATAACTTTAAATTTCATACATTATCCCCTTTCGTTTTCATTTTTTAACTAATCCTGTTTATACTTAAGGCCCAAAGCCTTTAAAGTTTTTGCATATGGTTTTAAATACTATATATTATTATACCACTATTTATATTAAAACGCCAAAATAATTATTTATATTTTATATTAATAATTATTATTATACAAGTTTTTCTTTATGCTATAATATAGAAGAGGTGATCTTATGAAATTAGAAGAAGATAAGCTTTTTAGTCTTGTTGAAGAAATATCAAAGTGTAATGAAATTGATATTAGAGATATCCCTTGTATAGACCTATATATGGATCAGATAACAACTTTTTTTGATGAAAAGCTTGGTCATTTGAAAAGAGATGAAAAGGATCCTATTTTAACTAAAACTATGATAAATAATTATACAAAGGATAAAGTACTTATACCCCCTAAGAGTAAAAAATACAGTAAGGAACATATGATATTATTGATACTAATATATAATTTAAAGCAAATATTATCAATAAATGATATTAAATCATTATTGAAGCCCTTACTCAAGGATTTAGAGGTTAATGGCCATGAAAATATTTCTTTAGACCATCTCTACTCAACATTTATCGGGATAAAAACTGAAGAGTTGGATTCCTTTAATAAAGATTTTGAAAATAGACTTAAAAGAATTAAAGATAATTTATCAGAAAAAAATAAACACGAATATTCTAAGCATGAGCTTTTATTAGTAGTTCTTACACTCATAAGCCAGGCCTATGCTCAAAAAAGACTTGCAGAAAAGATAATAGATTCGTATTTTAAACAATCTAAATAAAATATAATAAGCCACTTCTGTGGCTTATTATATTTGTGTTGACTATACAGATTTAAAATAATTACTATCTGTATCTAAGATCTTTGTCCTCTTTATTGTCCTTTTTATCCTTGCTGTCCTTATTGTTTTTGTTGTCATTTTTGTTTAGATTGTTTAGATTGCTATTTTTGTTGTCTTTGTTATTTTTATTCTTTGCCATACATAAACTCCTTTCTTATAGTAGTTCCATAATATTTTATCCATAAGATGTATTATTATGTATAGCTTAGAAATATTTTGCTATGATTTTTTGTTCAAAATAATATTATTCTTCATTACAAGTAGTGCATACTCGACTATGGGCTTTTACGCTTATTAACTCTATATCTGGGGAAAGAAAATCTTTTCCAATAGGCTCTTCTTTCATTAAGTCAGTACTTAAATATTTTTTATTGTCATCAGCAAAAATAGTCACAATAATACTATCCTTGCCTAGCTTTTCTTGTGCAATAATGGATCCTAATAAATTAGCACCCGAGGAAATTCCTACACCTAACCCTAATGTAGCAGCTAATTTCTGCGCCATTATAATAGCATCTCCATCATCAACATGAATTATATCGTCTAGCTTTTCAAGCTTCACAATGGAGGGAATAAACTCGTCAGATATCCCTTGAATTCTATGCTTACCTACTTGGTATCCAGTAGATAGGGTAGGAGAGTTAGAAGGCTCTAAAGGATAAAGCTTAATGTTTGGGTTCTTTTCTTTTAAATATCTTCCTGCTCCCATAATGGTTCCACCTGTACCCACACCAGCTACTATTGCATCTGGCTCTAAATTTAGCTTCTGTAGTTGATGCCAGATTTCTGGTCCAGTAGTTGTATAATGAGCTTCACAATTATCCGTATTGGAAAATTGACATGGTAGGAAAAAATTATCACTAGTTTCAGCTAATCCTTCTGCTTTACTTATACTACCTAAGAAACCGCCTTCTTCTTTACTGACTAGTTGAATATCAGCTCCATAGCTTTTTATTAGGTTTATTCTTTCCTGACTCATCCAATCAGGCATAAAAATAGTTACTTTATGTCCTAATGCTCTACCTATTGCTGAAAAGGCTATACCTGTATTTCCACTGGTAGCTTCAACTATAGTATCTCCTGGCTTTAGTCTCTCAAGCTCATATGATTTTTTCATAATATGCAGTGCCATTCTATCTTTTATACTACCTGTTAAATTATAATGTTCTGCCTTTGCATAAACAGTACGCTCTTCGCCTTTATATTTTAGTTTTATCTCCAATAGAGGAGTATTTCCAATCATACCAGATAAATTTTTAATTCGGTTATTTAAGGATTCAGGACACATGAATTTCCCTCCTTATATGAATTTTATTATGCTCATAATTTATCATCTTATTAAAAATAATCTATTGCATAAAGTCGCTGTAGAGACAGAAGACAGGAAAGCTTTCATTTCCCTGTCTTCTCTTATCTCTATTAAATTATTATTTACTATTTTTGACTTTCCCAGTATAGATTTAAATATTCTTTTGCCTTAGCAGGATCAGCAGTATGAACATTTCCAGTGTCTACTAGTGGAGAAACTGTAGAATACGCTTTAAGCTTTAAGTTGTTATATACAGCTAAAAACTCATCTTGATTGACGCTGCTTAATACTGCTTTTCTTAAATTAACATCAGAAAATTTGCTATTCCCTTTTAAGTTGAAGAATGCATAATTTACAGCATTACTAGGTCTTTTTTGAAGGAATAATTTAGAATCACTTTCTACTAAGGAATATTTATCTTCTGGAACACTGTATAATAAATGAACCTCTCCACTTCTGAAAGCAGAAAGTGAACTATCAGCATCTTTAATGAATTTAACAACTACCTTTGATATTCTAGGCTCATGCTCTGTACCTTTCATGTATCCAGGGTTCTTTTCAAATACTACTTCATAGTCATTCTTGTAAATAGCAATATACGGTCCACTAGTAGCTAAAGTATTGTTATATGTTGAGCCTTCTGTTATAGTAGTTTGATCTCCATAAGCTATATCCTTATTTCTGTCATAAGTAGCCACATCATAAGTGTTTATAGCTTCTACTTGTGATTTAGAAACAATACCTGCTGATTGATGTGCTAGATAATTTAATACTTGTGGAAATGGCTTGTTAGTAGTTATTTTTACTACTTGATAGCTTCCAGCTGCATTATTTACATCTTTTTTATCAGCAACAAGTTGATTAATTGGGCTTGGTAACCCTTTTTCTAATGCTTCTTTAACATTTGTATTTTTACCTGATTCATTTTTAGATTCTAATTCTGCAATGTCAGTAACAATTTCTATTTTGTCCATACTTGAATGTAAGCTGTAAGTTCTGTGATCAGGAACTGAGTTTTTATCCTTTGCTCTGTTCATTGAGAAAACAACATCTTCTGCTGCTACAAGCTCTCCAGAATCAACAGCCTTTTTATTTTCTACTTTAGCAAATCTTACATCATCTCTTAATACAAAGTAGTACTCTTGATTACCTTCTCCTATAACATTGTTATAAGATAAAGAGCCCTTTGAAGTTACCTCATCATCATCTGTAAGGTTTACTAATCTAATATATTGATTTGTATTGATTATATTTATAGAACCATCGTTACCTTTTATAGGATCTAAGGAAGTAAGTGATGGCATAGTTTGGCTAAAAAGGAAAGGCTCTGATGTTCTTTTTGACTCATCTACAAAATCAAGTTCTTCCCAAGGTAATGAACGAGATTTACTTAATCTAACACTGTCAAGCTTCAATATTTCTTTGTTAATAGCTTGGCTCTTATAGCTAGAATATAGTGGAACAATATATGCATTGTCTTCTACAAGTATTTTTTCAAATTCCTTGTAGGTATTAACATATTGATCAGGTGTTTGAGTAGCTGCCTCTTCTACAAGTCTATCAAGGTCTGAATTTGATAGACCATAATCATTATAATCTCCACCTGTTGTAAACAATGATCTTACAGCATAATCAGGGTTTCCTGTAACTGTAGTCCAGCCTGATATTGCTAGATCATAATTACCTGCATCTTTTTGACCAACAAAGCTACCATAGTCTGGCTGTAGGTTTAGCTTAACATTAAAGCCTGCTTTTGAAAGCTGATCTCTTACAATATTAACATCTTTTTCATAAGCACTCATAGCCAATAGGGTGATATCAACTGGCTGAGCATTGACAGCAGGTCCTTCTGTATCCCCACCAGTTACCTGGTCTTTTGTCTTTACATTACAACCTGCTAGTACTCCTAGCATCATTATTGTAACTAGCAATAGAGCTATTGTTTTTTTCATTCCTTATCTCTCCTTTGTTTTATATTATTAGTTAGCACAATTCTTAAATATTCTAAAGCCTTATATCCCTTACCACCTCCTCAATAAAGCTTAAATCCTTAATATCTTTACCTACTTGGTTTCAAAGTGTAATGCCCCAGCTTTAATCTCTTCATATCTAAAGCAAGCAACAAAGTGCTCCTCTTCAACCTCAATGAATTGTGGGTCTTCTTGAACACATTGCTCAGTAGCAAAGGGACATCTAACTGAAAATCTACAGCCAGGCTTGGGATTAATTGGTGATACTATTTCTCCCTTTAGGATAATCTTCTTTTTCTTGACCTTGATATTAGTAGAAGGTATAGCTGATAACAAGGCTATTGTATAAGGATGTAGGGGCTGCTTAAATATATCCTTCTTAGGTGCTTTTTCAATTAGCTGACCTAAATACATAACTCCAATATCGTTTGATATATGCTTAACAACTGACAAATCATGAGAAATAAAAATATAGGTTAAGCCAAATTCATTTTGAAGCTCCATCATTAAATTCAATATTTGAGCTTGTACAGAAACGTCTAGTGCGCTTACTGGTTCATCACAAACTATAAATTTTGGATCTATGGCTAATGCTCTGGCTATAACAACACGCTGACGTCTTCCACCATCAAATTCATGTGGGTATAGATTGTAAGCACGCTTTGACAAGCCTACATACTCCATTAGACTTTCAACTCGTTCCTTTCTCTCTTTATCGTTTTTATAGATATTATGCAATCTCAAAGGTTCTTCAATTATCTGTGAGATAGTATACCTCGGATTTAAGGATGCATATGGATCCTGGAAAATTATTTGCATGTTTTTTCTCATTTGACGCATTTCTTCTTTGTTAAAGGTTGTAATATCCATTCCGTCATAGATAATGCTTCCAGAAGTAGGCTCATGTAGGCGAAGAATAACTCTTCCTAAGGTGCTTTTCCCACATCCTGATTCTCCAACAATACCCAAGGTCTCTCCTTCTTTAATCTGTAGGCTAACATTATCAACTGCATGCAAATGTCCATTAGGCACATCAAAATATTTTTTTAAGTTTTTTACTTCCAATAAAGGCCTCATATTTATTGCTCCTTTTCAAATAATGAAAAATGACATTTATAACAGTGTCCTTCTCCCATTACAGGTGGTGAAACCTTCTCGCATATTTCCTGTTTATACTTACATCTAGGATGGAAAAAGCATCCATCCGGCAATGCTGCAGCATTAGGAGTGCTACCTGGAATAGGTATCAGTTTTTCATTATCCTCATCTAGTTTTGGTATTGACTCAAATAATCCTCTAGTATAGGGGTGTTTAGCATTAGTATATACTTCCTCTATCGTTCCTGTTTCTACTATTTCACCAGCATACATAATGGCAACCTTGTCACATGTTTCTGCAACAACACCTAGATCATGGGTTATGAGTATCATAGACATGTTGTATTTTTGTTGAAGCTCTCTTATGATATCCAAAACCTGAGCTTGTATAGTCACATCTAAAGCGGTAGTAGGCTCATCTGCAATTAAAAGCTGAGGGTTACATAAGAGCGCCATAGTAATAACTACTCTTTGCTTCATGCCACCTGAAAACTGATGTGGATAATCATTAAATCTGTCTTCTTTAACTCCTACAACCTTTAATAATTCAATTGCTTGCTGTTTTGCCTCTTCCTTGGTGACTTTTTTATGAGTTAAGATAACCTCTACTAACTGTTCTCCTATAGTCATTATTGGATTGAGAGAAGTCATAGGATCTTGAAATATCATAGATATACCATTACCTCTCATTTGTTGATTCTCTTTATCTGTATTATAAATAAGGTTTTTGCCTTGGAATATTATCTCTCCATCTGTAATAACTCCAGGTGGGTAGGGTACCAATTGCATTATTGACAATGCAGTAGTTGTTTTACCAGCACCTGTTTCACCTACTAATCCCAAGCTCTCTCCTTTTTGTAAGGATAAGTTCAGTCCATTTACCGCCCTAACGGTTTCATCCTCTGTAATATAATGAACATGAAGATTCTTTATTTCTAATATATTATTATCCAAAATTTAACCTCCTTCCTTACTTCAACTTAGGATCTAAAGCATCTCTAAGACCATCACCAAAATAGTTGAAGGCTAAAACTATTAATATAATTGCCAGTCCTGGGAAAATAGCTAAATATGGGCTGGTTTCAAGATAAGCACTTCCAATTTTAAGAATATTTCCCCACTCTGGAATATGTGGCTCTACACCTAATCCTAAATAGCTTAAAGAACTGGTGGAAAGCACGGCTCCTCCTATTCCTAGCGTTGCCCTTACAATAATAGGTGCCAAAGAGTTAGGTATAATATGTTTAAATACAATAGTGAAATCTTTTGCACCACATGCCTTTGCAGCCTCAACAAACTCCTGGTTTGCAATGCTCATAACAGTAGCTCTGACAGTTCTTGCATACATAGGTATGGAACCAATACTTAAGGCTAAAATTAAGTTCATTGTACTGGCGCCAAAAGCTGCAACTATTGCAATAGCTAGAAGTATCCCTGGAACAGCGTAAAGTACGTCCAAAAGTCTCATAATAATATTGTCTGTTCTTTTTCCATAGTAGCCTGATAAAGCACCTAAAATACCTCCTATTACAATAGGAACTAAAGTCGCTATTGTACCTACTACTAGAGAAATTCTAGCTCCAAAAATAATTCTTGTAAATACACATCTACCATAATTATCTGTACCGAAAGGATACTCTAATGAAGGTGACAGAAGTATAGCAGAATAGTTATTGTCAATAGCTATTGAATAATCAAAGGTTAAATAGCTACAAATAGATAATGATATAAGAAGTGTTACTACAAACATACCTAATACAGACATATAGTTTCTAAAGAGCCTTCTTAGGACATCAATCCATTCAATAGATATTTCCTCGTCTTTATGTCTTGCCTTGCTAATAATTATCAAGCCTAAGAGAAATGCAAATAAATTACCTATTCCAATACTGAGAATAAGAGGAATAGCAATGGGTACTAGCTTTTTATCCACATGCTTGCCTTTGACGTACTTTGAAACCATAAACATAGTAAACACATAGAACAAAGTAATACCAAGCAATATGCCCATTCCAATCATAAAAGTATTAGATACATATTCTTTAAATAGATTTAATGATGATACAAGCATAATTGTAAAAGTAGTTAATATTGAATATATACAGAGAGTATACTCAATAGTTTTTTCTTTTTTAATCAATGTAAATCCAGCTATAGCTATAAAAAAATTTCCTGTTAAAGCAAAAGGAATTAAAAAATAGCCAATTAATCTTGTTGAAGATTTAATATCATCATATTTTAATATCTCTTTCCTAATTTTATTAGTAACAAGATATTGAATTATTCCTGATACAAGAAATACTAAAGACACAGCTAAAGATAATTTCTTTATCTGGCCACTTGCTATGTCTACACTTGAAATGAGAATTATTAAAAACAAAAGAAATGATGCTCCCCAAGCAAATGTAGATGTCTTGTATTCTTGAAAACTATTCAATTTTCTTTGTTGGATTCTTTTCTTATATTGTTTATTCTCCATAGTTTCTAACTCTCCTTAATAGGATTTCATTTTGGATTTGATTCTTGGATCCAAAAATGCATACATGATATCAACTATTAAATTAGCTAAGCTTATGATTACTGCGACATAAACTACTCCTGCAAGAACAATAGGTATGTCTGGAACAAACTGCTTGTCCACTATAAAGCTTCCGATACCATTAATATTGAATACTTTTTCTGTAACTGCAGAGCCTCCAAGCATACCACCAAATTGTAATCCTATAACCGTAACAATAGGTATCATTGCATTGCCAAGAATATGCTTTGTTATAACCTTTCTTTCACTTAATCCTTTTGCACGAGCAGTAAAAATATAATCCATGTTCTTAACCTCTAGCATTGAGGATCTTGTCATTCGGGCTACACTGGCAGCCAAAGCTGTTCCTAAAACTATACTTGGCATAATAAGTGTTTTCCAATCACCTACCACAAAAGTAGCAGGCAGCCATTTTAGCTTAATCGAAAAGTTTAATATCATAATTAGTCCTAACCAGAAATTTGGTATTGATAGCCCTAATAGAGCACCAAGCATAAATATATAATCAAATGATGAGTATTGTTTTATTGCAGATATTATTCCTGCAGGTATTGCAATCAAAACTGCTATTATAAGAGAAGCAAATGTCAATTGTAATGTAACAGGAAATTTTCTCATTATTGCTGAGAGAACATCTTCATTTCCTACATAGGATTTACCTAAATCAAATGAAAACAGGCTTTTAAAAGTACCTATTAGCTGTATATGATATGGTTTGTCAAGACCATAAATACTATTGAACTGTGCAACTTGCTCTGGTGTTGCTGTTTGTCCTAATATGTTAGTGGCAGGGTCCATAGGTGACAAATATAGTATTGTAAATACTAACCAAGTAACACCAAATATGACAAAGACCATCATGAAAAGTCTTTCAACAATGTATTTTGCATAAGGATTGCTGAATATTAAAATCAATATATACATTGGAAAAGACAGTATTATTGAAAGGGTAAGAAATAGCTTATTATTAAACATTTCTATAAATGTATTGCAAAAGTTAACATTTTTAACATGTTTTTGTCTAGATATTATATTTAATTCATTATGAATAATTTCATTAAACTTTTTATCTGTAATTTCTTTAACTTGACGTTCAAATTCTTCTGGGCTTAATTCTTTCTTAAAAAATGACAATTTGTTTTTAAGCTGTTCTTGAGCATTATTGTATGTTTCTTCTCTAACCCCTTCTTTTTCAAGCCTCTGATAGATACTTTGTCTTAAAATAGCATAATCATTGTTCCTTTTATTTTTCATATATTTAACTAAAACAAAAGGAAGAGAAAGAAATCCAAATATAAGCAGCAACACTTTATAAAAGGGGCGTTTATACATTTTCTCAAATGTCACTCCGAGACTTTTTATCAACTTATTTACCTCCTTACTATTTCTTCAACTCTTCAATATCTAACGAAGCCTTATCAAAAACTATTTCTTCACCATTATTGATTACTATACAAGGCAATCCAACTCTACCAGCCTTTTTAATTTCTTCAAACTCAGGAGCACTGTCCCTATATTTTAAAAAGGTTTTTAAGTTTAACATATTCTCAGAAATATCTAGATATAAAAATTTAATATTTTCATCTGAAAGAAACTCTTTCATAGGTGCACAGCCTGGTCAATGCTTACTTCCAAAAACAATGATTTTCTTCATACGTATACCTCCCGTGATGTTTTCCATATTATTTTTAATAAGCGTCAATATAGTCTTACTATAATGCAATAATCATGCCACAAAAGAACCCCTGTTATTACCTTATACCCCTTGTCTAAAAGTCTCAATCATGAGACATGTTGCCAATATATAGATGTGTATATATAGTAATTGTATTAGTCGAAGCCGTCAAATCTCATTAATGAGAAAATTCTCATCGTTGAGATTTATGTCTAGCTCCTTGATTTTTCTATAAAGAGTTGCCCTGCTAATATCTAATTCTCTACACACCTGCTGAGTTATATAATCTTTACTATTTGGAAATGAATATCTACTAATTGAGCTGGATATAATTTCTCTTTCTAATTCCTTTAAGCAGTTCCCAAGGGATTTTCCACTTAAATGCTTCGTCAAGCTGCACTTATCGTTATTGGATAAAAGTCTTCTTTCAATTAATTCACTATGAATTATGTCCCTTTGCTCGAAGTTAACTGCATACTCTATTACATTTTGAAGCTCTCTTACATTTCCTGGCCATGGATATTTCAAAAGCATAGATATGGCATCTTGACTTATTCCTCTAATATCCTTCTTTAACATTTCAGAATAATATTTAATGAAATGGTTAGCAATAAATATAATATCATCCTCACGCTTTCTAAGCGGTGGAATATAGAGTGGTATTACATTAAGTCTGTAATATAAATCCTCTCTAAAAAGCCCTTCTTTTACTCTTTGTTTTAAATCCACATTTGAAGCAGCTATTATTTTAATATCAATTTTGTGTATAATGTTGCTTCCAATCCTTGATACTTCCTTATCTTGCAAAATTCTTAAAAGCTTTACCTGTAGGCGATATGGTAATTCACTAATTTCATCTAAAAAAACTGTACCCTTATCAGCAATTTCAAACTTTCCTATTTTATTAGAATAGGCTCCTGTGAATGCACCTTTTTCATAACCGAAAAGCTCACTTTCAAACAATGCATCTGGTATGGCACCGCAGTTAATAGGAACAAAAGCATTGTCTTTTCTCTCACTATGATTGTGTATAGCTCTAGCGAAAAGTTCTTTTCCAGTTCCACTTTCACCTAGAAGCAACACATTTGAATCAGATAATGCTGCTTTTTCTGCAAGAGATTTAACCTCAAGGAAGTTCTCTGACACGCCTAGAATATTGTCAAATTGAAGCCTAACATGATTTTTTTCTATAGACTGCATAACCTGCTTTTTAAAATAGTTAATATTTTGAATAGTCAGCATGACTTCATTAGAAAAACTGTCTGTTTTCAAATAAGTTATAGTCACAAGAAGATTGTATTTTACGCCAAGAATATCAATAGCAATCTCGCATGGATGAGTGCACTCATCATTATCTAGCAAGCTTTGGAGAAGATCATTTTTCCTTATTTCATTTACAAAATTATCCATGTTTTCTATGCCTATTTCATTTAATATTCTAACTAGAGAGTTATTTTTGTATAAAACATTTCCATCCCCATCGTATATTACTACACCTGAATTAATTGTATCTAGTATGCCTTTCATTCTATCGGATAAAACTTTCTTCTCTAGGTTTGACTGATATTCTGAATATTTCCCTTCCAAAAGAAAAGCCATCTTTTCCAGATAATTTAAGTATACATCTTCATTATTAATTACCTGTTTTTTCTGTTCTCCATTGAAGGCAACAATACCTAAGACTCCTATGGTTTTATCCTCCTGCTTAATAGGAACACATATAGTTGCTTGTTCTGCACATGTTGAAAGTCTTGAACAGCCAATAAATAATGAATCTTCTTGACATCTATTTGTAATCACTTGTGCTTTACCAGTAGAAAAGCATCTACCAAATGCTGAATTTTCCTCAATATTATCATTAATTAATGACTTATAGATTCCTGTACCTGCTATACGCTCCATCCATTCATTCATTATTGTTACGTCAATGCCAAGAACAGCCTTTATAGCCTCAGCTACCTTTTGTGACAACTGACGATATTCTATAATGCCGATTTTTTCATAATCCATTAAATTGTCCTCCTTTTACTTGTTTTAACAACTTAAAGATTAGATAAAAATTCAATTGCTCTCCAGTGAAGATATAAACTCTGCCTTAAATAATATTATATATTGTTCTGCTTTTTCTGTATACAAAAACGATTATATTTTTGTTAACAATTTATAGGCTGAATTAAATATTGTATTATATAATACCACAACTAATGATTAAATAACAATGTAATAAGTGCTATTTCGTACTAAATTTATAATAAAAAAGACCAATGGATAATATACCCACTGATCTTATCTAACAATATTTTATTTGCTTTTATCTTGAAATCCCATAATCCCCCCAACCAAGGGAAGACGAAAAATCTCCTCCATGCATAACTGATGTAGAATAGCCTCCTCCAAGGCTAAAGACTCCAATATCAAAAGATGCGTCTGCTGAGGCCTTCCAGTCTATTTCCTTTACATTTCCAGTATTTGCATCAAAGGTCAATGTCAATAAGGTTGAAGCACTGCCCCCAACGCCTTTACCTTTCATTTGTGCTCCTAAGCCGAGACCTACTGTACCAGTATCCTCTACCCAATTGTAGCCAATCTCTCCTGCTGCTATGAGTGCACCTGCCATAGATATATTTGTTGGAGACACTGATATGCTAATGGGACCGAAGCTTTTTGAAAATGTTGTATCTCCTAGTAATGCTTGCAAAGCCCTAACTGGAACAGGTATTTTTTGATATGCCTTTTCCGCTTCTGCTTTGGCAATAGCCTCTTTTTGAGCTTCTTCTGCCTGCTTTTCAATCTTTGATTGCTCTGCATTCAATTCTTCCCATTCCATGGTTGTAGCATCTTCCCAGCTTCCAAAGCCATTTAAGTTAGCTGCTAAATACATATAGCTCGTGGCAATGTGAACAGTGTATTCACTTAATTCATAATACTTATAATTCCTTGTCTGCTCATCCTCAATAAAGCGTATAAGAGGAGCACATTCCTCCCACATTTTCATCAAAGTATTCATTGCCTTAGGATATTTAGGGAATATTTCTCCTGTTAAATCTGCAAAGCCAGTTTGCCTAAGTTCATTACGTTTACGAGAATATTCGTTCCTTATTTTGCTGATCTCTTTCGCTATAATTGCTGCTTCATATTCATCAGCATTATTAAGCTTTGCAGATAAAGGCTCTATCTCTGCATCTTCCTGTTCGAATAAACTATTAGCTTTTTCATAAAATAGTTGCTTTTTATTCCAATCAAGCTCTTGAGCCTTATTTAATTCATGATCCAGATATAGCATATAATACGTAGTTCTTAGTTGAAGTAGCATTTGATTGTTCACAGCTATGGAGTTTTTTACTGATTCAATTTGGGAATAATCATAGCCTGGAAATAAATCTATATTAGGAGCAACTGAATTTAAATATTTTTTTATTTCTTCTAGAGCCGATAAATCTCCTTTTCCTAACCGCTCAGCTAGTTCCTCCATTATGCTACTATCAATTTCTTCAGTCTGTGAATATAGTTTTTCATCTATGGCCTGTTTTTTTTCAGACACTTCCTCTCTCCATTTTTCCAGGCTGTTTATTATACTAAAATAATAATCCTCTGCAGCAATGCTATACTGCTTAGAGTAAAGCTCATAAGAGGTTACACCAGCAACATAGGGCTGAGTATTGATTTTAAATATTACATCGTCCTTAGGTAAGCTATTCATTTTCTTGCGAATAGCAGTAGCAATATCTGGGCTTAGTTCTTCAAAATAGTCCGCAGTAGTAAATACCTCTATTTTACTTAATTGATCAATAGCTTCCTTTGCAACGTCTCCAGAGATATATCCCTGTTCTCCTACTTTCTTGGTTACAGTCTCTATTTCTTCTACTTTTTGATCAACCTTTTTATAAAAAGCAACTCCTTTTGAAGCTTTTACTATCCATTCTAGCCATTTATCTCTATCTCCCTTGGCATAATAATAATTTGCCATACCTGTACAGGCTAAGCTACTTTCATTATCAATAGAATAAGCCTTTTCAAATAAACCTTTAGCGTAATTTAGCATTTGAGCCTTAGTCATATCTCCAGAAAAATAAGGCGTACTAACTACATCCACATCTTCTCCAGCCATTTCCATAAATATATTTCCTAGATTTATGTATGATTCTATCCTCTCTGGCTCTATGGCAATAGAATAAAGGTACAAGGCTGCACTATCTTCTAAGGGGTAAAGCCCCTCGATTTCAAATACACTTTTGTCATTATTCTCTATTGCAAGACGAATGGAAGCAGCTAAGTTATGTACAGCAAATGCAGAATCAGGTGCATATGCAAAAGCCAATGCACTACTCGATATGGAGAAATAAGGCATAGACATGGTGATTGCTGCTGATGCTGAAAGCTCGCTTAACTCATGACTTTTTGCTTTGTCTAATGTTTTTCCCTTAAAATCTGGATTTAATGGTAGCTTTAACTTTAGATCTCCAGTATTATTTTCTATTTTAGGATAGGATAGATCATAATAAAGCTTTGCTAAGGTTAGCATCTGAGTGCTTACCTTTCCTATGTTTTTAGAATCTATATTGATTATTTCAAAAATGTTTTCAAGGTCTTGCTCTTTTTCTCCCCTTGTAGCTTCAAGGATTTTTTTTATATCCTCCTTTTCTGGCAGAATATTTTTAACTGCTTGGCATCCAGTCATTATAAGCATGGATAAAATTAGAATTAACGCAGTAAGAGTTTTAAAAGCTTTATTGTTCATAATATCCCTCCAAAATAATATTTAAAAATATTATGAAAATAACCTTAGACATAGAGACTAAGGCTAATTTTATAATAGTTTCTAGATAATGATTCAAAATAGCTACTTTAGCTGTAAAAGATTTCATATGTGCTATCACCATTATATATACATAAAAGCACAAAACTTTATTAAAATTATCTTTATTATTTAAAATTACAATCTTAATATTTCAATAAATATTATTTCTTATATCTTAATTTGTCGTATCTATGCAATATAGTGAGCATACGTTCTAAGGTTAAAGGCTCTTTAAGCAGACTACCATCTGTAATATTTACATCTGGACTTGTTGCCCAATCAACAGCATCCTTTGCCCATGGACTAATAAATAGCTGCTCTAGTTCATAAGAAACTATATCCTTAAACCTGTACCACTCTTCCCAGTTGTTGTCTGAAAATATTTTAGGACAATGCTTGCCACTCCAGTCATAATGTCTTTTTAACCGCTCAACTCCCCAGCCATTTTCATAAAGTATTTTAGCAGCTAATTTAGCTGCATTTCCCACAGTCTTTTTCCTGTTACCGCTCTCACATATTTCTATAGATATAGATTCTCTGTTGCCCTTTCCATTTTTCCCATCTCCAGCATGCCAAGCCATCTCAGATGTGGGTATAGCCTCTATAGCAACATTTTCATCTACTACAATATGCCAGCTAGCAGTTTTAGTGTTTTCGGGATTAGTTAGCCAATTTCTCTCGTTTATAGCAGTACTGCTTGGATTCCCAGTACTGTGTATAGTTAAATAACTAGGCTCCATAGCCACTCCTGGTCTTTTGTTGTAGGCTGTATCTTTTGGGATATGTTGAATTTGATATAACATAATATCGCCTCCCTTTATTTATATATTATATAATATAATACAAAGTGTGACAAACATATGTTCGGTATGCTTGTATATTATTCTACATAAAAATAAAGATTCAGGAATCCCCGAATCTTTATTTTTTATAATTTATACTAAGCTATAATGTAATAATCTCAAAGCCTTCTTTAATATAGTCATACATTGCAGGATGCCCTTGCAAATCTCCGTTTAATGGAATACCACAGGCTTCATTATACTCTAAAACTCCCATTTTAGCAGAGCAAGCCTTACATATACAGTCAAACAGATTTAACTCCTTAGCTTTTTTGTAAAGCTTATTGTTTGACTCTTCAAGCTCTTTAATCAGCTTAACTGCTTCACCCTCCATAATAATTTTAGCTTCAATACCCTTTTCATGAAGGTCTAAAGCATTTAATAGTATGTGCATAAAACACATCTGTTCTCCCTTAAAAGCGAAAAAAGCAATTTTTTTCATTTTCTCAGCCTCCTTATTGTATTTTATTCTATGGTAAGAAGGGTTTTTCCTGCTTTTATTTTATTAAAATAGAAGACGAAAACAAAAAACTCCAACCTTGAACCAATAATTCCTTATAGCTGGAGTTTCCCATATTAATTCGTTATCTTTAAATATTAATAAGCTAAGTACTTGAAAATGCATGACTTAAAATTAAGTATTAAAAAGCTTTTTCTAAATCGCCCTCCCATATTGCATTTTCTACTCCGTTCACGCTTAAAATTTCATCAAAAAAACTTCTGCTTAAAAATTTAGAGGGAAGCTTCACCGTAAATCTAATTTCTATCAAATAATCTCCATTTTCTACAATATTATCTTCGCTATTAACCTTAATTTCATTAATGATAATATTATTTTTACCTAATATATGTCCTATGTCACCTATTAATCCAGCTCGCTCTTTGCAATGCACTATTAATAGTTTATTCGGACCTTTAGATAATTTATTTTGTATAAAAACCAAGCCTCTCAAGGTAAATAAAACTATTATAGTAGTTGCAATTCCTCCTATATAATAACCATTTCCTATAGCTAATCCAATACCCCCACAAACCCATATACTTGCAGCAGTAGTTAAACCTCGAATATTGTTCCCCGTTCTTAAAATAGTTCCTGCTCCTAGAAATCCAATCCCACTAACTACTTGTGCTGCTAATCTAGCAGGTTCTCCCCCGTTGTTATTGGCCCCAAGTCCTTGAAAACCATACATAGATATTAGCATAATAAGGGTAGAGCCTAAAGTAACTAATATGTGGGTTCTAAGTCCAGCAGAGCTATGGTTAGCCTCTCTTTCCATACCAACAATACCTCCTGCTAGAGCTGATAAAACTAATCTTAGTATAACTTCCCCATTACTTATCAATAATCTCTACCTCCTTTATATTGCTTATCTTTGAAATGCTCTATCCTTGAACCAGATAATCTTTTAAATAATCCTCATGCTTATAATTTCCATACATACTCCTAGAAGCTATTACATCTACACCTGTATCAAGAATATTTTTTATTATAATCTGTCCTGCTTTTATTGGTGCTTTAACCTCCACTCCGTTAATTATCTCCATTGCACGCTCAATTTGATACTTAGGAATTGCTCCCGATGTTTTAACTGGGAGCCTGTTTAAAGGGGCATCATATATAATAACAGTTGTTGTCAATACCCTTGTAGGATTAGTCATTTCTTTAATGCCATAATCTGCCCCTCTAAAGCATTTATTCCCTTCAACAGTGTATCCTGTTTGACTTCCTTCATTTTTAATAACCTTTAACTTACAACCTAAAGGGCAAACAATACAAACCATATCTTTAGCTTCCATGGTTATGCCTCCTCCTTAACAACTTCTATACAAATTTCATCACTAGCCTGTAGATTAATTTTATTTAAATCTAATTTTATAGTTTCCATTTCTCCAGGTGCAACATGCTTTCTTTTTACCTCTTCAATTACTTTTTCATTGCTTCTTATAACAAGTTTTATATCTTTGTATATATTATCTACACGCATCATTAGCTCAACTACTTGATCTATATTATCTAATCTTATTTGATGAGGAACCACATATCGTACTCCATTTATCCCCTTAACTTTTATGGTTTTACAATTGCTTTCTATCTGCCCTTTAATGTATTTAGCGGCACTTCTTCCAGCTTTTTGACTTTCTTCTGTGACCCAATCCACTAAATCATGAACATGAACCACATTGCCACAGGCAAAAATTCCTTCAACAGATGTTTCCATGGATTCGTTTACAATTGGACCTCCAGTAATATTGTGAAGCTCTATTCCTGCTGATTTTGAAAGCTCATTCTCAGGAATCAGTCCTACAGA
This sequence comes from Proteiniborus ethanoligenes, assembly GCF_900107485.1. Classification (NCBI taxonomy): domain Bacteria; kingdom Bacillati; phylum Bacillota; class Clostridia; order Eubacteriales; genus Proteiniborus; species Proteiniborus ethanoligenes. Next base: position 5,549 of record NZ_FNQE01000016.1, on the reverse strand, counting down.
TAATAGTAAAGTATCGCATTCAAACTTCTTTTCTGTCCCCTTAATTGGTTTAAGCCTATGGTCAACCTGAGCAATGGTCACAGACTCTACTCTATCATGTCCTTCTATATCTACTACTGTATGACTTAAGTAAAGAGGGATATTAAAATCCTCTAAGCATTGAACTATATTTCTTGTTAATCCTCCTGAATATGGCATTAATTCAGCAACAGCTAATACATTAGCTCCTTCAAGAGTTAAACGTCTTGCCATAATTAGTCCTATATCTCCTGAACCAAGAATAACAATTCTTTTCCCAATCATATAACCTTCCATATTAACAAATCTCTGAGCTGTTCCAGCTGTCAAAACTCCTGCTGGTCTAGTTCCCGGTATTCTGATAGCCCCTCTAGTTCTTTCTCTACAACCCATGGCTAGTATTATAGCCTTAGCTTGAATATTAAGTATGCCATCTGTTGAGTTCATAGCTGTAATAACTTTATTGTCTGAAACTTCTAGAGCCATTGTATCTAATTTATATTCTATACCCATAGTAATGAGCTCTTTAATAAACCTTTCTGCATACTCTGGACCCGTAAGCTCCTCTTTGAAAACCTGGAGTCCAAACCCATTATGAATGCATTGCTGTAATATACCACCTAATTCTCTATCTCTCTCTATTACTAATATATTTTTTACTCCATTTTTTCGTGCTTCTATAGCAGCCGCTAACCCTGCAGGTCCTCCACCGATTACTACAATATCATAGTATAACAACATGCTCCCTCCTACTCTTCTAGATTTTTATACTACTTGGTCTTTCCAGTTAATATATGAGAAGCCTGACTATCCTTTACAACCTCTGTAATATCTATCTCAAGTTCTCTTGCAAGAATTTCCATTACCCTTGGAGCACAGAATCCACCTTGGCATCTTCCAGAGCCTGGCCTTGCTCTCCTCTTTACTCCATCCACTGTTGTTGCTCCTGCTTTTCTTTTGATAACATCTACGATTTCTCCTTCCGTAATATGCTCACAGCGGCAGATAATTCTTCCAAAGCTAGGATCCTTTTCAATAAGCTTGGCTTTCTCAGAATCAGACAATTCCATGAAGTGAATATTAGGTTTTCTATTAGGATTAAAATCTTTTTTTAGCTCTATATTATCTATTCTTCTTTTCACTAGCTCTATAACATATTCTGCAATGGCAGGAGCTGCTGTAAGTCCCGGAGAATCAATTCCTGCTACATTAAAGAATCCAACAGACTCCTCTGATTCTTCAATAATAAAATCCTGTGTTTTAGTCTTTGCTCTTAAGCCAATAAAGGAAGTAATAACATTTTGAAAGCCTATTCCCTTCAATGTTTGCTGAGCATGTTCATTGATAGAATTTAGTCCTTCAAGTGTGGTAGCAAAATTAGTTTTTCCATCTACATATTCTGATGTTGGACCAATAAGTAGGTTACCATGGACCGTAGGCATAATTACTACTCCCTTACCCGCTTCTGAAGGACATCCAAAAACTACTGTATTGACCATATTTCCTACTGATTTATCAAATAAATTATACTCTCCTCGATTAGGTAATATCTCGAAGCTAGGACTATTTACCATATTATTGATATCATCAGAATGAATCCCAGCACAATTAATAATCATTTTACTTTCTATCTTTCTATCTCCAGCTGTGATACAGTAGCCATCTGCTGTTTTTTTAATGTCAGTTACTGGACTATTAAGCATCAATTCTACTCCGTTTTCCAATGCATTTTCAGCTAAAGCAATGGCTAATTCCCATGGCCCAACTATTCCACCTGTTTTTGCATATAGGGCTCCTACTATTTCTTCACTTAAATTATTTTCAAGCTTTAACACACTAGCCTTGTCCAATATTTCCAAATGAGGGACACCATTTTTTATTCCTCTATGGAATAGCTCTTTTACTGTTTTCATCTCCTGTTCGTTAAAGGCAACAACTAAAGAGCCTATTCTTTTAAAAGGAACATGTAATTCTTTACATACATCTTCATAAAGTTCGTTTCCCCTTACATTTAATTTAGCTTTTAATGTTCCTTCTGCAGCATCATAGCCTGCATGAACTATAGCGCTATTTGCTTTTGTAGTTCCATTAGCTATATCATTTTCTTTATCGATTAATAGCACTCTTAGATCATATCTTGAAAGCTCTCTAGCTATAAATGTACCTATTATACCTGCTCCAACGATTGTGATATCATGCATTTTTTATTCCTCCCTTATAAAATCTTATAGTCCATACACACGAAAATCTTAGAGTTTTTAAAAAGATAAAAAAAACCGTGTAAACATAACCTATTTAAAATAGATTTAGTTCCACGGCTCTCCTATTCTCAGCCAAAAAATATTTTTTTGTAATTATAGCATCATATTATTTGTGCTATAGCTCCCATAAATCCTTTTTACTGGTGGATGCTCCTATTGCTCCTGCCTTTAGAGCCTCCATTATATCCTGTTTGTTACTTATTAAGCCTCCAGCTATAACAGGTATAGACAGTTGACTAGTCATACGATATATTATCCCTGGCATAACCCCAGGCATAATCTCAATCATGTCTGGCTTTATAGATTTCACACTTTTTATAGTCATTTCAAATGACTTATTATCAATCAAAAAGAATCTCTGTATTGTGAAAGCTCCTTTTTCTCTAGCAATCTTTATATGACTACTTTTTGTACTAATTATACCATCTGGTTGAATAACTTGGATAATGTAATCAATAGCTTTGGCATCTTTTCCTATTCCTTCGAGAAAATCAATATGGATAAAAGCGTTTTTACCTGCATTTTTAATTTTATGAACCAATGATTTGGCATTAAAAATATCAGCACAAAGCAAGAATATAGTAGATACTCGAGAATTGATTGCAGGTTCTAGGTCCTCTTCACTTTGAACAGCCGCAATGACCGGATTCAATTCAACCTTATCAATTAATGTTTCATTCATACTATCATTCCTTAATTTTAATAAGTGAATTCACTTTTTGTATGCAGTTCTAGCTTATAATAATTCTATCATATCTTTTACAGAATTAAACACATAATCTGCTCTGATTTCACTATTTTTATAGTCCTCTTCCTTAGTTTCACCAGAATAAACTAATACAGAAGCTATACCTGCATTTTCTCCAGTCTTAATATCTGTATATAATCGATCTCCTACCATTACCATATCTTCTTTATTTAAACCGTATTTTAAAGCAATGCTTTCTACTACCTCTTTATTTGGTTTACCTATTACTTTTGGGGTCTTTCCAGTAGAAGCTTCGATAAAGGCAGCCATTGCACCTGCATCCGGCATAAATTTATCATTAGGCAAAGGACAATTAAAGTCTGGATGTGTAGCTATATACTCTACTCCCTCAGATATATATTCACATGCAGCCCATAATTTCTCATAAGTCAATGTAGTATCGAATCCCAAAACTACATAATCTATATTTTTATGTCTTTCCTTTTCTAAAATAAAGCCTTCTCTTATAAACTCTTCTTCTAATGCCTCAGTTCCTAATAGAAAAATTTTAGCGCCCTCTTTTTGTTTTTTTAAGTACATAGTAGTGGCTTCTCCTGAAGTAAATACCTCTTCTGCTGAAGCCTGTATACCTAAATTATTAAGCTTATCCACATATGTTTCTTTGTTTTTTGATGAATTGTTTGTAAGAAAAATATATCTTTTTCCTTTTTGATTTATAGTTTCTAGAAATCGTTTTGAGCCATCTATTAATTCATCTCCAAGATAGATAGTCCCATCCATATCTAGTAAAAACACAGTTTTCCCTTTTAAAGTCTCCAATTTTTTCCCCCTTTACCTTACTTAATAGCTCGTTGTAAAACTCTACAACTCGCATAAACACTACATCTTTATTATATTGAAATGGCTGGATTCCCCCATTTTGGGTATATATACATTGACAAGATGTGTATAACTCAAAATCAATTAAGAAAGGAGAATCCTATGCCAATTTCAGCTAAACAATTAAACCTTTGTGATATTTCCACTGACTTTGATAAGTTTTATAATCAAAATCAAAACAATTTGCTTGATTTGTTAAACGAATTTATTAATATTAGTGATTTTATTCCATTTTCTTTTTACCAAAAGTATTATTCTCATTTTGGTAGAAAGAGAGATTTCTCTTTAGAATCCATGATTTATGCTTTTATACTTAAAAACATTTTATCTATTCCCTCTATTGACCTATTGATTACATTACTTAATATTTCCTCTGAAATGCGTCAATTTTGTGGATTCCTTAAAGTTCCTCATAAGTCTCAGTTCTCACGATTTAAAGATAATTTCTTAGATAGTTTAAATGATTTATTCAACAATCTAGTAGATGTAACTGAGGACTTCTGTAAGGAAGTTAATCCTTTTTTAGCCTCTATCTTAATTACTGATACCACAGGTTTTGAGGCTTATGTTACTGAGAATAATCCTAAATTCTATCAATCCCAACTACGTAAAGCTAAAACATATGCTAAGATTTTTACAAAAGATAATCCTGATTCAACTTTTGATATTGAAAAATATGCTCAAGGTCAAATGCCTAAGTTCGCTTCATCCAATTCTGATGCTAAGCTTACTTATCTTAATGGCCATTTCGGCTACTTTCAAAAATGTGTTATTTCAACTAATGCACTTGGTGTTGTTAGGAATGTTAACTTCTATGATGTCAATAACAATCTTGACCAAGATCTAAGACCCCAAGATATTAAAGATACTTATGATGCTAAATCTTTGATCCCCACTCTAGAAACTTTTTTTCAACTGCATCCCAGTTTTTCATATAAATATTTCTTAGGGGATGCTGGATTTGATGCTGATGATAACTATGCTTATCTCCACCAAAAAAACATTATGCCTATTATCTCCTTAAATCCACGCAATTCTCCCAATATACCTCAACCTGGATTTAACGAGATAGGAGTTCCACTTTGTCCATACGATTCTTCTTTGCCTATGGTTTATGACGGCATTACTCGTGAAAAAGGTAGGGCTGATAGAATAAAGTATATTTGTCCAAAGGCATTAAAAATTTGTTCTAATGGGACAACTACCTATTCTCTTAAATGTGAAAGTCCTTGTACTTCATCCAAAATGGGTCGAGTTAAACAAATTACTATACACCATAATTACAGATTTAATACCTCAATGCCCCGTGATAGCTTGAAGTGGCAACTATTATTCAAGTTAAGAACCATTTGTGAAAGATCAATTTGCCAAATTAAAAATTTCATACAAATCAAATCATCCAGAGTTAGAAATACAGTATCTCTAAAATCAGATATTTTACTCGCTTGCATTTCACAGTTAATTGCTTTTATACTTATGTTTAAGACTAAAAACTATGATAATCCACTTGCTATCAAATCTTTAATAGCTTAGTTTTAATCAACTGAATATTAAATTTAAAAGGTTGAGTTAAACCTTTGTTTTCCTATGCCTTTTATCTGTTGGTAATTTGATATCCTTAATAGATTTTATCTAATTCCTGTGGATAATTCTCAATTTCCATTCTGCAACTATCTATTTTT
>NZ_FNQE01000015.1 GCF_900107485.1 Proteiniborus ethanoligenes | reverse complement strand
CCGAGGCTTATAAAGAAGTTGCTGAATACATGAAATCATATAATAAAATCAGAATTCATGGTTCCTTAGGATATATTCCTCCATCGGAATTCTATCAAAGAACCCTAGAAGGAACAGCAAAGCCTTTAATAGTCAAACTTTAATGTTTTTCGCTTAAGAGAAGCACACATAAATATTTAGCTGAAATCAAGGGCCTGCGGTAGCAGGGGCGTAGCCTTTACCCTTGATGAGGATAAATATTTATGTATAATAAAAAAAGCGAAAAAGCATTAAAATATAAGGAACTAAGAAAAAGAAAGTATTCGTGAGTTTTTGTCCAATATTAAGGGGTCAATCCGCCACCATTGATATCCGTAATCAAACAAAGCTAATATAAATAGGGCAATCCCTGATCTGAGTCCTACATTTACAACCATATTGCCAATGTAGGCTACTATGCTTTCTACATTAAGGTCTATTAGCTTAAAAATATTATATATTTCCTTTATTGCATATAAATAGATTATATAACCAATTACAACTATTTTAAAAATAGATTTAAATAGCTCAACAAGAGCACGTTTAGAGATTATTCTTTTAAAGCCTTCTATTGGATTTAATCTACTAAGCTTTATTTCTAGGGTCTTTGTTGTGAACAAAAAACCTACTTGTAAATAGTTGGTTGCTACACCGATTATCAATAATATTGCAGTTAATGGACCTACTACAACTACTAAAATACTAATTATTCTAGTCATTAATATACTAATGTCTTTAACATTAAAAATATCTGGATTATGGAAATATTCACTATAAAAGCTATTAGAAAAGGATAGCAAACTTTTTAACATGAATCCTCCTAGTGTCTTTAAAGTTAAAAATGAGGCTATAATTATTATTGAAGAGCTAATTTCTTTGCTTTGTAAAACTTGTCCCCTTTCTCTCGCTTCTCTTCTTCGTTTAGGAGTAGCTTTTTCCGTCTTTTCATCTGAAAACAACTGGAGATTTATTCTAAAATCAAAATCCATATTTATCATCCTTTTTGAATGACCTTTAAAAAGTTAAAAATCTCCTCATACATATTATTAAATATATGTTGAAGAGTAGCAATGAACAAAGGTAAAGTAATTGTTATTGTTACTATACCAATTAGTATCTTTAGGGGCATACCTACAACAAACACATTCATCTGAGGCATTGTCTTCGCTAATATCCCTAGTAAAACGTCAGAAAGAAAAATAGCAGCTAATATTGGTCCACTAATCTTTAATCCAATAATAAACGTTTGGCTAACTACTCTAACTAGTTGATCAATAAATCCTCCTACAAACTTGAATTGCCCAACTGGAACATAATCATAGGAATTCACTAATGCTTCTATCAATAAATGATGTCCATCAATTGTTAAAAACACTAATATTGCAATTATGTAATAAAAATTACCCATAACTGGAACCTGTATATTGTGTTGAGGATCTAATACGTTGACCATACCAAAGCCTATCTGCATATCAATAATTTGCCCTGCTAGATAAAAAGAGGTTAAAAATAGATGAGAAATAAATCCTAGCATTAACCCTATAAGTAGCTCTTTTATTGTATAAAGCATTAGCTCAAAAGGGGATAAATAAGAAAAACCTGCATCAATAATATTTACTAGTATTATTGCACAAAAAACCGAAAAACCTATTTTGAATAAATTGGGTATGTTTTCTCTACTAAATATAGGAGTTAATAAAAATAACCCTGTCATTCTTACTAAGATAAGTAAAAATATTTGATGTTTTTCTATTACATTAGCAAGTAAAGCTTCCATATTTTTACTCCTGTTTAATTAATAAATGAGTTTATATTTAAAAATAAATTTTGTGCAAATTCAGTTAAAACATTCAATATCCAAGGGCCAAATATCAAGAGTGATATAAAAACTGCGATTATTTTAGGAACAAAAGCTAGGGTTGCCTCTTGTATTTGTGTTGTGGCCTGAAAAATACTAACTAGTAATCCAACCAGTAGTCCAAAACCAAGCATTGGTGCTGATACCATTAAAATAGTTTTAAGAGCTTGCTGTGCAATAAGTATTATTTCTCCTTGCCCCATAATATCCCTCCCAATTATTTGAAGCTAGATACAATTTGTCCAATTATTAGGTTCCAACCATCAACCATAATAAATAGCAATAACTTAAAAGGTAATGATATCATCACTGGTGGTAACATCATCATCCCCATGGACATCAGTGTACTAGCTACTACCATATCAATAACCAGAAAAGGAATAAACAAAATGAATCCTATTTGAAAAGCAGTTTTTAGCTCACTAATTATAAAAGAAGGTATTAAAACTCTAGTTGGAATGTCTTCTATAGAATTTACATTGTCTATTTTTGCTATCCTTAAAAAGAGTGCTACGTCTTTTTCTTTAGTTTGCCTAAACATAAACTCTCTAATAGGCGACATCCCTATGTCTAAAGCATCTTCTTGACTTATTTCTTCAGCTAAATAAGGTTGAATTGCTTCTTCATTAATCTGCGTTGCTATAGGTGCCATCAAAAAAAAAGTAAGAAATAATGCTATTCCTATTAGCACTTGATTAGGTGGAGTTTGTTGTGTACCTATTGCATTTCTTAGAAAAGATAACACTATAATAATTCTTGTAAAACTAGTCATCATAATAAGTATTGATGGTGCTAAGGATAAGATCGTAAATAATATAAGCAACTGAATTGCAGACACATATCCTTCGTTACTAGGATTGCCACTTGCAGTGTCTAAAGCTTCGCCTAGTGAAGGTATCTGAGGTGTAGCAAAACTAATCCCTGTAAAAGCCAATATAAAAATAAGTATAATAAATGTGATTTTTAGTATAGATTTCATAGTCTCATCCTTATCTTTTCTAAAGTAAATAGTGTTTGTTTACAACAAAGGCGCACTTAATCTAGTAGTCTTTGTTTTTCTTTTCCTTATTAAGCTTTTCTAAAGTATTTTCTTTTTTTGATAGCAATTTCTTTATTCTTAAGCTTATATCTTCTTTTTCAGATTTTATATCCCCCAATTTATTAGCAATATCATCTTTATTATACTTTTCTATTACTACAGCATGGGAATTGTTATCATAAATAATATAAATAATATTAAGAATCTCTACAATAAATAGCTTCGTGTTGTTGCCTAAAGAAATTCCATCAATTACCTTAATGTTGTTGCTTCTTCCTAATACACTTGATTTTTTTGCTATATATTTAGTAGAGAAAAAAGCCAACAATATTACAAAAATAAAAGTAGCTAAATACACAAAGGTTTTTATTAACTCAGATATCAATTAAGCATCACATCCAATTATTGACATATACTGTAATGTTTTTAATGATCAATTTTAAAAAGTATTTTATTATCCAATAACCTTTTTTACAGCTTCAATAACTCTATCTGCTTGGAAAGGCTTAACAATAAAGTCTTTTGCTCCAGCCTGTATAGCTTCAATAACCATTGCTTGCTGTCCCATGGCAGAGCACATAACTATTTTAGCACTACTATCTATCTTTTTTATTTCCTTTACTGCTTGTATACCATCTACCTCTGGCATAGTTATATCCATAATAACTAATTCAGGTGAAAGCTCTTTATATTTTTCAATTGCTTTAGCACCATTTTCAGCTTCACCAGCAACATTAAATCCGTTTTTAGTCAAAATATCCTTTATCATCATTCTCATAAAAGCTGCATCATCAACAATTAATATTCCCTTTGCCATAATAATTCCTCCTTAATTTTTGCTTATTCGTTTAGATGGATTGATAATATCAGTGATTCTAACACCAAAATTATCATCAATTACTACAACTTCACCTTTTGCAATAAATTTCCCATTTGCGAAAATTTCCAAAGGTTCGCCTAGTAGCTTGTCTAGCTCAATTATAGTTCCTGGTCCATATTCTAGAATTTCACTAATTTTTCTTGTAGTTCTTCCAAGCTCAACAGTTATTTCAATAGGTATTTCTTGTATCATTTCAATGCTTTCATTATATACTTTACTTTCACTTGTTTCAAACTGTTGTAGTTCTAATTTTTTTACATTAACGGGATTTTGTTTAACATTATTCATTTTTTCTACATGATTGTCATATTCTACTTTCCCGCTATAAGACATAGAATTTGTAATTGCATTTTGTTCTGGTTGCATCTTATGAGGAGCATATGATAAATCTTCTTTTTCATATTGTATCTCATGAGTTATTTCGTCAATATCACTTTTACCTAAAAGTTTGTTAACCATATTTCGTGCAAAGTTTAGTGGTATTAGTTGCATTATTTCACTATCAATTAAATCACCTACTACCATTTTAAAAGAAACTTTTACTATCGGTTCATCAAATCCAAAGTTATCTAAATTAAAATCATTCTCATGTAAGTTTATCTGGAAAGCCCTTGGTGGCTCAATATCTATAAGATTAGAAAACATCTCTGATAAAGAAGTACAAGAGGAACCTACCATTTGATTCATAGCTTCGCTGATAGCACTAATATCCATTTCATTAATATCTCTATTAATGTTTTTGCCATCTCCACCCATCATTAAGTCTGTAATTACTTTAACATCATCACTCTTTAATATTAATAAATTTGCTCCTTCTAAGCCTACTTTGTATTTAACATCGACGGCAACAAAAGGTATTGAATATTGATCAGCTATTTCTCTTAAAGTAGTCACAATAACTTTAGGTGTTGTAATAGTAACTTTTTGTCCTAATAGTGTGAATAATGTAGTTGCAGCTGTACCCATACTGATATTGCCTATTTCTCCTAACGCATCCTTTTCAATATCATCAAGAACATCTTCATCAACACTATCATAGTTTCCTTTTAATAACATATCTATTTCTTCTTGACTTAGCATATTATCAGTCATTTATTTCATCACCGTCCCTTTGAACTCTTGTTATTTGAACTGCTACTTTATTTTTATTAGCTCCAGGCTTCCCAAAAAATTTAAGCTGGGTACCTACATTTATGTAAACTTCATCTTCTATCACATTATCTAGCATTATTACATCTCCAGTTTGAAGATTAATTAAATCACCTAATGTAATTTTAGTAGAGCTTAAATTAGCGTTTAAGCTAACAACAGTATTTTTAATTCTTTTTCTAAGCAATTCTTTATCTATTTCTGTAATATCTTTTGTAGTTGTTGAAAACCACAATTTAGTACTTAATCTTTCCAGTATAGGCTCTATAACTATATGAGGAATACATAGATTAATTAGTCCTTCAATGTTACCAATTGACAAATTCATAGTTACTAATGCTATAGTCTCATTTGGCGATATAATTTGTGCGAATTGAGAATTTGTTTCTATTTTATCTAAGGATGGGGTAAGTATTATTACATTCTCCCAAGCTTCTGCTATTAAATCCATAGTCCTTTGCATCACATTTTTAAGTAATGTAAGTTCAATTTCAGTAAAGCTTCTAATATCTACTAAATTTTCTCCATCGCCTCCTAGCAAACGATCTATAATTGTAAAAGCAATATTAGATGAAATATCAATTATTATTTGTCCGTTCAAAGGCTCAAAGTTAACAATTGAAAGAAATGCTGGATTTGAAATAGCATTTGTAAACTCACTATATACATATTGATCTACTGTTAAAACAGAAATCTTTACAGGAGCCCTTAAATATCCTGACAAAAAAGTCTGAAGAAGTCTGCTAAAGTTATCATGAATAATTTCTAAGGTTCTCAACTGATCTTTAGCTATTTTTTGTGGATTTCTAAAATCATATTTTTTAACTTTTTTCTCATTGCTATCGTCTTTTATTTCTTTGACATCTACTTCTCCAGAGTTTAAAGCATTGAGTAGGGCATCTATTTCATGTTGCGATAAAACTTCAGCCAAGACTGTAACCCCCCCTACTGTACAATTATTTCTTTAAAATATACCTTATTAATTTCATTAGTATTAAATATTTTAGCTATTTTAGTAGTTAGCTCACTTCTAAGGGCAGAAAGTCCTTCTTCTCCCTCTAAGTCTTTTTCAGTCTTATTTACCATTGTAGTGTTAATCTCATGTCTAATTGCAAATTCTTTGTTCTGTAATTCTTCAGCTAGTTTTTCATTAGTGAATTCAATGGTTATTTGAATTTTAACAATCCTATTACTATTTTTTAAATTGCAATACATTTCACTAACATCGTGGTAGTATTGCTTCACTGGTTTATTTTGTTCACTTTTTTCTTTATAGGAAATTAATAAAAAAACCGCTCCTATTGCTAGTAATATAACAACAAGGGAAACAATAGCAATAATAAAAATTTTTTTTGTACTCATTTCCAAAACTCCTTTTTCAATTAGGTTCAAGTTGATTAAAGCTTTAATAAGCTCTCCATCAACTTTTATGCTATATTTTTCTATACATAATTTTATATTTTAGTACTACGATACTATAGAGTCTATAATAAAATTAGATTATTACAAAAAGTTATTTCGCATTGATATCATAATTCAAAATTAATAATACAAAAAAACACAAAAGAAGTGTAACTAAGTCTAATATACTTTCTAAAATATAAAGTCCAGTTTAATCATTTGTTTGTTTAATATTATGCTTCTCCAGCTTCAAGACCTTTTTTATATTCTTTTCTCATTTCAGGAGATAAGAAGGTTTTTAGTTTTTCTTCAATTATTCTTGGGTTTTCTCCGGCTTGGATAGACAAAAGTCCTTCAACCATTAATTCTTTAATTAAAATTTCTTCACTGCTTCTGCCTTTAAGCTTATTAGCTATAGGTATAAATACTAGGTTTGCTAATACGGATCCGTAAAAGGTAGTAATAAGAGCCACCGACATATTAGGACCAACACTAGATGGGTCATCCATATCTTGAAGCATATTAATAAGTCCTATTAATGTTCCTATCATACCAAAAGCAGGAGCATAGCTTCCCATTGCTTCAAATATGCTTTGTCCTTCTCTGTGTCTTTCCTCTAAGAAAGCTAATTCAGTCTCAAGAATATTCCTTACAAGCTCAGGATCCGTACCATCTACTATTAACATGATTCCTTTTTTAAGGAACTCATCTTCTATTCTTTCTCCTGATTCTTCTAGTGCTAATAGTCCTTCTCTTCTAGCAATATTAGAGAGATCTATTAGTTGGTTAATTACACCACTAGGATTAAGAGTATGTAGGGTAAAAGCATGTTTTACTATTTTTAAGGTTCCAATTACTTTTTTTAATGGATAGCTTACTAAGGTAGCAGCTATGGTTCCGCCTAAAACTATTACAATAGAAGGAAAATCATAAAAATTCCATAAGCTTCCTGACAATGAAATACCCCAAACAACGAAAGCTGTTCCCATCAAAAAACCAATGATTGTTGCTATATCCATTAAGTCACACCTCTTTTCTATTCCTTTAATCTGTAAATAAAAATATTGTTTTTAAATTTTATTACCTTATCAATTATTTCATCAATTGATTCCTTTACTACAATTTTCTTACCTGTAGTTAAAGTAATAACCGTATCTGGGGTTTCTTCTATGAATTCTATTAGCTCGCAGTTGATTACGAATTCAGTATTATTTAACCTATTTACTCTAATCATAAAACCACCCTTTTTCATTTGTACCTAGGCAGCTATGCTGCCTAGGTCACATAATTAACTATCTTTTCATATTCACTAGCTCTTGTAGCATTTCATCTGATGTAGTAATAACTCTTGAGTTCGCTTGGAAGCCTCTTTGTGTAGTTATCATCTCAGTAAATTCTAATGACAGGTCCACGTTTGACATTTCAAGAGAGCCTGGTGCAATTTCTCCAAAACCACTTGAGCCTGCTCTCCCAACCTGAGGCTCTCCAGAGTTCCTAGTGTCTATAAAGAAATTGTTGCCTATTTTTTGCAATCCCCCTGGGTTATCAAATTTAGCTAATAATATTTGTCCTAAGGCTTTTTTGTCACCATTAGTAAAGCTAGCAATAACAGTTCCTGTTGCGTCTATTGCAAAACCATCTAAATTACCCGCTGCGTTACCATTTAATGCATGTGGCTTAGCATCTGCTTCGTTAGCATATTGTTTGAGTTTAGATAGGTCAAATTCTATTTTTCCATCATATACTCCATTGCTGTCCGGTTTGCCAAAACCTACACCTATTCTAGATATTTCTAAAATAAATCTGTTCCCTCCCACCAGTTTTCCCTCTGTACTAAATTCCATATTGTGGAACAAATCTGTGTTGTTAGGTACAATCTCAGATTTACCATCTAAAGGCTTAACAGAAACTATACGTGTTTTCCAAGCTCCAGTAGGAATACCTTCTAATAGTGCTTTTTCAGCGTCTTCTCTACTATCATATTCAGTAGTAGCGTCATACTCTTCTGCCCAACCAGTATCAGGGTCAAATTTGGTTTCTGAGTCTTTAAATTCTTTAAATATTTCAAACTCAACCTTATATCCATTACCTAGACTGTCTCTAATTATTGTGTCAGTCTTATGAAAACCATCTTGATTTAATACTAATTTATATTTATTTGTAGGTGGTGTTGCGGTGTTATCTGTAACTTCCACAATTTTATAAGGATGATTCATCCTCGAATCTAAATTTCCTCTCATCTCAACATTTTTAGTTGTAGTGGGTGGTACTGTTTCTGTTTTGTTGATAACAATTGGACCTATTTCACTTGTCCAGTTCCCATTTTCATCAAATTTGTAGCCTAATACTTTGAATCCATCTGGTGTCACTAAATTACCTGCTCTATCTAATTCAAAATTACCTGCTCTTGTATAGAATCTATTTTCAAAATTTGCATCATCTGTTACTATAAAAAATCCTTCACCATCTACCATCAAATCTGTAGGATTGTCTGTTCTCTGAACTGCTCCCGTTGTATGAATAGTGCTTATTGAGCCAAAGCTAACTCCTAAGCCTATTTGCTGAGGATTGGTTCCACCCTTTCCTCCCTGTGGTGCTGAAGCACCTCTAACTACTTGACTAAATACTTCTTTAAAGGAAACTTGTCCTCTTTTAAAGCCTACTGTGTTTACATTGGCTATATTGTTACCAATGACATCCATCTTAGTTTGATGAACTCTGAGTCCTGAAACTCCAGAGTACATTGATCTCATCATAGTTTGTTATCCTCCTTTTAGGGCCATATGTCCTCTATCAATCAGACATATATAACTTCCTTGTAAAAGGTCCAGTTATATTATAATTGCCCCATCTATATTAGTGAATATATTATCTTTTAGCTGTTCTTTGCTGACAGTAGTTACTATAGTTTTGTTTTTAATGCTAGCAATAAAGGCCTTATCTTCCATTAATATTAAGGCTTCTTTAACACCTTTTTTAGATGCTTTATCAATTGCTTCTTCTATTTTCGTCATTTCCATATTATCAAGCCTAATATCTCTTACCTTCATCCTTTCAACTGCATGCTTTGAAAACTTTAGACTTTGACTTTGCTCTACTCGATTAAGAATTTCAGCAAAATTGGTTTTAGGTGTAGCTTGACTAATTGGTTTGTCTTGTCTAAGTGTACTATTTTGCAAAATCTTTTGACTAATACTTTGGATATCTACCTTATTCAACTTCATCAGCTCCTGGCGCTTCTTCTGGTTTGTCTATTGGCTCACCAGTATAAGCCTCTATAGCTTTTCTAATATTCATTAGCTCTTTAATGATTTGTACACTTCCTAAAACTTGATTTTCATTTAGCTTATCTAAAACATCTAGCATTTCAGTTTGACTAGCTTGGAGATTTTTATTAAGCTCTTGCATCTGTTCTAATGTACTAAACTGAGCCATTTGTGCTATGAATTCTTTATCTTCCATAGGGCTAAGGGGGTCTTGATTTCTGAGCTGAGTTATCAGTAGCTTTAAAAAGGCATCCTTCCCTAGCATTCCATTAGATTTATTAGCTTGATCCTCTTCTTTTTTCTCTCCAAATTTGTACCAAAGTTTAGGTTCTTCTACTCTATTTGTATTCATATTTTCACCACCTACACGATTAAATCAAGGTTACCATTGATTGAATAAAGACCTCCTGCTAAAGCTCCAATTTCTTCTTCGTAATTAGAAAACATTGATATGCTCTCTAGTTTGGTCTTTCTAACTTTAATCCTTTGTTCTCGCTTCCAGGATTGTGAGTCGTTTTTTTGGAAGCCTGAATCTTTTCCTACAGAAACATCTAGAGCTTCAAAATTTAATCCTAGTTCCTTCATATTATCTCTTAAGTTATCTAGATTAGATTCTATTAGCTGCTTAACATTATAGTTTTCTACATAAGCCTTAACTGTAACAATTCCTTTTTCATTGCTTATTTTCAAGGATATTTCTCCTAAGAAGTCAGGCTTTAGTTTGATTTTTATTTCATCTGTTTTGCCAATATCTATTTTTGCTTTTTCTACTATTTGTTCAAATATACTTTCCTTATCAAGAATAACGGGCTTTTCCTTTGTAATCAAAGCCTCAAAGGTATTTTCTATGCTTTGCTCCATACTGCTTTGGTTATTGTCATTATAGTTAGCTAGGATGCTATTTTGTTTAAGGTCATTGTTTTGTATGATTGTTTCTTCATCTGATAGTATATGGTTTTTATCTCCTATTATTTTTTCCTTATTATCCTTATGTATATTTTCAACATCTTCTTCAAAGAAGGATTTCAACAATGGCTTAGTGTCCTGCTCGTTAATTGGATCTTTTGTAATTATTTCTTGTCCTTCAGCCTTTAAACTATTTGTCAATTCTACAACAATACCTTTCTCATTTTCTTCAGCTTCACTCTCCAAATACATGGATTTTTGATTGTTAGAATTTGAAGGTTGTTTTAGCTCTTTTTCAAGATTTAATCCAAAATCATTGCTTAATTCATTTTCATCTGTAAGTATAGTATTTTCTCCACTGATTGAAATAATATCAACTGCTTTTAAGCTATCTTCATTAAAGTCTAAATCTAATATTAATCCATTGGTGTCGTTCTGAACATTAGGCTTAAGATCTGAATCCACTTGTACCGTATTATTATCTTTTGATTCTGAGCCTATCAACGTAGAAGCTAAACCACCATATAAATTATCTATATTTATATCTTCTTTTGCTGTGTTTTGTTCACTATCTTTATTTTCATTTGCTATAGGTTTGCTTTCTTCTACTTTTTTATTAGATTCAGTTTGACTACAAGAGGCATCCTTATTCTTACTATTTTGTTCTAAAGTTGAGTTATCTTTTCTAGATGGTTCCCTTGCATCAAGTGCTTTGTTATTCCCAAAAGCAAATTTAGTACTCTCTTTTTTGTATGGGTTTTCATGGCTAGATAGCTTATTCTTAGCATTTAAAACATCCTCAAAAGAGCCTTGTTTTTCCCCTCCACCCTTTTTTGCTTTGTTGCTCAGTCCATTTCTAATATTGTTGCTGGAGATGAACTGCAGTAAATCGTTCTTTATCAATTTCTCACCCCCTTTCCATTTAGCGTTTTTAATAAACAGCTAATCTTCTGGTGATTTCAGCTGCTTTTTTCGAATCCATTATGCTTAATATTTGAGACATCTTTTGTTTTTTCATTTTCTTCATTACATCCAAAATTATAGATGAATCTGAAATGTCATATATTGGGTTTTCATCTATTTCAAAAACTGTTACACTGTTATTATTTTTCATCATTTCTTCAACTATTTTTACAATATCCTCCGCATCCATTTTCTCATACAAAGCAACCAATTCTGAAATCTTATTGCTATACTGTTTATGAAAATTCATAGTTTCCATAATTTTAACTGCTCTTGACTCTTCTTCTCCAGTTAATTCTTCTAGCTCTTCAATTTTAGAAATAAGACTGTTAATAAATTCTTCTTCCGAGTTAATCAAAATCTCAGATGCTTTTTGAATACTAAGACCCATATATATTTTAGATAATTCATCTACCTTGTATTTTTTGCTATCACCTATTTCAGTAAAAGCCTTCTCAATATCCATTACCTCATATACTAAAGAATTTCTTCTTAATTCATCATCTTTATTTTGTTTTTGAAGTAAAAGTGTGTCTAATTCTTTTCTTTTTTTTGTTTCAATATTTGATATTATCCTATCCTTAACGTCTTGCCTTACATAATAAAGGATTTCAACTGCCCTATTAACTTTCATACTGTAAAAAATTTTACCTAATTCTTCTCCGCTTATACTTCTATCAACTAATAATTCTGTTTCTTTTATTGCTAAGTTTAGACCTAAGTTTTCTAATTTTTTAATTTCTTCGCTCAATGCTTTTTCTTGTTCTTCCTTTATTTCTTCATATAAAGTGAACAGTAAATCTTTCCTAAGCTCAATACTTCTAACTAGCTTAATAACTTCATTTGTTTTGCTTGATGAGGTTTGATTCATCTTTTTTATGACCTTATCGTATAATTCTTCTTCAGATTTTTTTATTATATATAGTTTATCAGCTGCACTTTCCTTGCTTATTGAAAGATAATAATTTGCAAGAAAAAGCTCCTTATCTGCCTTTTCACTTTCAGTAGGATATTTGCTAAAATACTCTCCTACAACTCCAGGTGTACCTCTCAAAAACTCATTAGCTGATTTTCTAAAATTATTATTCGTGAAATATATTAATGTAAATACCATTGTAGGTATTAAAATAAATACGGCAGCAAATATTAAAATAATTTTTATAATATTATTGCTTTTTTTTTCTTTAGGCATAATTGTCCCTCACTATTTTACACTACTTTTGTAGCTAACAATCTGATCTATAATCTTTTCTTCCTGTTTTTTTACTTGATATAAATAATTATCAAAATCTCTTTTTCTTAAGTTTTCTAGTATCTTTTTGTCTACAGAAGAATTAATAAGTTTATTTCTAGCTACTTCTGCATTAGTTTGAGCAGCTTCAACAATATTTGATTGTTCTATTAATTTTTCTTTAATGCTTTTTAAGTATAAATCATAGTTTTTAAAATTTCTAATTGTAGTCTTTGAAGCTAGCTTATCTCTTTCAAGATTGATGCTATCTTTATAAGAAATTATTTCTTCAAGAATTTCAGTTTCATCATCAAGTTTTTTCTTTGCTTTTCCATATTCGGATTTGTTTATATTTTCTATGCTTTCTCTATATTCTAATACTTTGTTTAACCTAAAATTAAATTTCTCCAAAGTATCAACTCCCTTACTGCTAATTAGCATTAGATATCGCTAAAATATTCTCTAGCATTTTAATCGTTTCATCAAAAGAATAACTACTCATCATCTCTTGCTTTAAATAATCATTTATATGCCCAATAATTCTTATCGCTCTATCAATTTTGGAATTTGTACCTATTTTATATGCTCCAATATTAATTAAATCCTCTGACTCCCTATATGTAGCTAATATGTCTTTTATTTCATTAGAAATAGAAATATGTTCCTTGGAACAAATATTAGGCATTACTCTGCTTATGCTTTGCAGTACATCTATTGCAGGGTAATGGTTTTGATTAGCCAGTTTTCTGTCTAAAACAATATGCCCATCAAGTATACCTCTAACCGTATCTGTTATTGGTTCATTCAAATCATCTCCATCAACAAGGACAGTATAAAGTCCAGTAATACTTCCTGTAGATGATGTTCCGGCTCTTTCTAGCAGTTTGGGCAGTACTGAGAACACAGATGGAGTAAACCCACGTGTTACAGGTGGCTCTCCTATGGCTAGCCCTATTTCTCTTTGAGCCATAGCAAATCTAGTTAGAGAATCCATAAGCATCATTACATTTTTTCCCTTATCTCTGAAATATTCAGCAATTGCTGTAGTTAAAAGTGCACCTTTCATCCTAACTAAAGCTGGCTGATCTGAGGTAGCTACAACAACAACAGAGTTTTTTAATCCTTCCTCTTGTAAGTCGTTTTCAATAAATTCTCTTACTTCCCTACCCCTTTCACCTATAAGACCTATAACATTTATGTCTGACTTAGCATTTCTTGCTATCATACCCATCAAAGTACTTTTTCCTACTCCACTACCAGCAAATATTCCCATTCTTTGTCCAGTACCACATGTTAAAAGCCCATCTATAGATTTTATCCCCAAAGGCATGATTTCAGTTATTCTTTTTCTTTCAAGTGGATTAGGAGGCATATTAGAAACAGGATACTGCTTTATTGTGAATATAGGACCTTTGCCATCCATAGGATTCCCTAATCCATCAAGAATTCTTCCGATTAGCTCTTCTCCTACATTTACTTGTAAAGAGTGTCCACTTGCAATTACTTTGCTTCCCGGTCCGATTCCCTCCATGTTGCCAAAAGGCATTAGTAAAATCTTATCTTCTTTAAAGCCTACAACTTCTGCCATTATAGGCTCATCTGAGTTGAAAGGAATTATATGGCATACTTCTCCAATATTAGACTGTGGTCCTTTAGATTCAATTGTTAAACCAGTTACTTTTGTAATTTCACCATTATACTTTATAAATTCAGCCGTATCTATTAAATCTATGTATTTTTGAATGCTTATACTGTGCATATTTATCACTCGCTATTTAATAAAGTAATTAAAACTTTTCTCATTTCTTCTATTTGCAAATTTACACTTGAATCCACGTTCCCTTTTGAACCTTCTATTATACAGTCTCCTCTTGATAGTGTAGAATCAATTCGTATTTCAATATCTTCTATTAAGTTTGCCATTGCTAGCAATCTTTGTTTAGACATCTCTACAATATCATAATCCTCCTTAGAAACTTTAATGATTAAATTTTCCTTTACATTAAGACTATTTATTCCCTTCAATATTATAGGAAGTATAGCCTCCTTATCATTTTCAAGTTTTTGATTTATTATGTTTTCACATAATGAAATTACCATATATATAACATCATTTTCAATACTTGAAAGAGCTAATTCTCTTTCTTTTAAGTAATTTTTTTTAATCTCGTTAGCTTCTTCAATCATTGCATCAGATATTTCTTTCCCCTCAATATAGCCCTTTTCATATCCTTGATTAAATCCCTCGTCTCTAGCTGCATCATATATGCTTTTCGCTTGAGAATGGGTTTCTTCAAGGACTTTTTCACTATCTCTTCTTGCGTTTAAAATTATTTCTTCTGCTTCATTTTTTGCTTTAGAAATAATGTCATCTGCAATTTTTTCTGCTTCAGCTAGTTTATCTTTAATATTTACTTGTAGTTCATCACCTTGTGGATGCTTTATCGAAGGCGTATTAATAATCCTTATTTGAGAGGACTTAAAAATATTAGACAACTACTTCATCTCCTCCCCTTGGTGTAACTATTTCTCCTTCTTCTTCTAGTTTTCTAATGACATTAACTATATTTTGCTGAGCTTCCTCAATATCTTTAAGTCTAACAGGTCCCATAAATTCCATGTCTTCCTTAATCATTTCTACTAAACGTTTAGACATATTGTTGAAGATAACATCTTTAACTTCTTCGCTTGCTCCTTTAAGTGCAACAGCCCACCTGCTATTATCAATTTCACGAACAAATCTTTGAATAGATCTACTATCTAATGTAACAATATCTTCAAATACAAACATTCTCTTTCTGATTTCTTCAGATAGCTCCGCATCCTTGACCTCAAGCTCTTCCATAATAAATTTCTCTGTTCCTCTGTCAACAGAATTAAGTATAGATACAATTGTAGATATTCCTCCAGCTGTAGTATAGTCTTGAGAAACCAATGTAGAGAATTTACTTTCTATAACTCTTTCAATTTCTTTTATTACCTCAGGTGATGTTCTGTCCATTATTGCTATTCTTCTTGCAACCTCCGCTTGTTTATCCGCAGGTAGCTTTGCTAATATCTGTGCAGATTGACTTGATCTTAAATATGCAAGAATTAAAGCAATGGTTTGAGGATGTTCATTCTGTATATAGTTAAGTATTTGGTTAGGATCTGCTTTTCTAACAAACTCAAAAGGTCTAACCTGAAGAGATGCAGTCAACCTATTAATTATTTCTACTGCTTTTTGAGAGCCTAGTGCTCTTTCTAGAACATCCTTAGCATAATTAATGCCACCTTCAGATATATATTCTTGAGCTAAGCACAGCTGGTAAAAGCTATCCAGAACATTTTCTTTTTCTTCAGGTGAAACAATTCTCATGTTTGCTATTTCAAGGGTTAACTCCTCGATTTCTTCATCGCTCAAATGCTTGAAAATATCTGCAGATTTTTGCGGACCAAGCGTTATTAACAGTATTGCTGCCTTTTCTTTCCCCTTCATAGATTGTTTTCTAGACATAGCTT
This sequence comes from Proteiniborus ethanoligenes, assembly GCF_900107485.1. NCBI lineage: Bacteria > Bacillati > Bacillota > Clostridia > Eubacteriales > Proteiniborus > Proteiniborus ethanoligenes. Next base: position 60,900 of record NZ_FNQE01000015.1, on the reverse strand, counting down.
CACCTCTACTCTTCATTCAGCCAAGTTCTTAATAATTGTGCAACTGCCTCAGGCTTTTTGTCAACAAAATTATTTATTTGCTCTTTTACTTTAGATTTTTCCGAGTCAAAATCAATATCTTCTATAACTGACATTTCACTTGCTTTTTGTTCAATCATTTCATTTATATCTATATCTCTTTCTTTTCTTCTAAACATTACAATAATAATTGATGCAACAGAAATAACCCCTATAGCTATAAGTGCTATAAGCCAAGCTGGGAATTTAGCTCTTATATCTTCTGTAGGTCCATATTGATCTATTTGTTCTATAAATGGTAAAGCACTAATTTCTACTTGTTTCGTATCAAGACCTGTAGCAGCATATATAAGGCTAGATATTTCTGCTCTTAAATCATCTGTTAATTCCCCTTCTGGTAACGAATTTTTATCTAAAATTATTGCAACAGTTACAGATTCAACTTGACCTGGTGCTTTCTTGATTTGTTTATTTATTTCATTTAGCTCATAGTTTATTGTTTCACTGGCTTTGTCATACCTAGAGCTTTCACCCTCTTGTTGAACATAATCAGTTACATCTTCAACATTTGAGTCAACACCAGGAACGCCACCAGTAAACATGTTTTCCATGTGTTCCTCTATTTTTTCCATACTACGAACTAATCCTTCTTCCATGTCTTGAATTGGGGGCTTAAATTCTATCTCGCTTCTCAATTCACTATCAAAATTCATCTTTACTCCCGCTCTTACAACTACATTTCCATACCCAAAAACACTTTCCAGAAAACTTCTTATGCTTTTATTAATCCTTTCCTGTAAGCCTTGTTGAAGATTAAGCTGTTCTGTTAAATCGAAGTTTTCTTTGTTTTCAGTTGATATGGTTAACACTCTTCCTGTATCGTCAATAACAGAAACATTATCTGGGTTCATGCCTACGGCACTAGCTACATAATCTTGTATACCTTGAACTTGTATTGAAGATAATGTCCTTCCTACTGACAGAATAATAAATACGGAAGCAGAAGGTTCTTCGTTATTATTTAAAACATAGCTAGTGTTTTCTGGTAAATTTAAAAAAACAGATGCTTCTTCGATACCTTCAATTTTTTCTATGTCGTTGGCTAAATCATTTTCAAGAGCATAACTTGCTCTTTGCTTTTTGTCATATTCAGTCATAGTCCAACTTGAATCATTAAAAGCATCTTCTCGGCTATATCTGCCTCTGGGAATGCCTTCTCTAATTAGTTCCATTTTTAATCTATTTTTATCATTCTTAGGTACTAGTATAGTAGTTCCATTATATTCATCTTTCCATTTCACATTCATATCATCAAGCTTTTTTGTAACTAGCGCTGCATCCTTTGAAGTTAATCCGCTAAATAGAACTTCATACTTAGTCCTTGTTAAGAAAAATATCATCAACGTTAAAGATATTAATAAAATTAAGATACCAATAACAAGTTTAATTTTTTTACCTTTTTCTAGGTTTTTCCAAAACTCGTTCAACTGCCTTCTCATTTGCTGTATTAGTTCCCCCACCCTATCACCTCATTTCTTACTGCATAAAAATTAAACTTGCATTCTCATTATCTCTTTATATGCATCAACTACTTTATTTCTAATGGCAAGAGTCATTTGAAGTGCAATTTTTGCTTTCTCTGATGCTATTGTAACATCATGAATGTTATCTACTTGCCCAATAGCCAATAGTTTGTTGTGGTCATCTGCTTCTGTTTGTAATTTATTAACCTCATTTAAAGCATTTTTTAATAAATCATTAAATGAGGTTTTCATATCTAGGTTGTCCATTTGATTTTTATTGATGCTGCCTTTTATCTCTAAAGGCTTACTTAAATTCTCTATTCTCATGACTTCCCCCCACTAACGTCCTATTTCTAAAGCTTTCAAGGCCATGTTTTTAGCTGAGTTAATAGCACTCATATTAGCTTCATAAGCCCTAGTTGCAGAAATCATATCTACCATTTCCGTTGTAATATCCACATTTGGCATTTGTATGTATCCATTTTCATTTGCATCAGGATGTCCTGGCTCATATACTTGTTTAAAGGGTGTTTTATCTTCTACTATGGCACTAATTTTCACGCCTTTGTTTTTTAAAAGTTCATTTGAAGATTTAGATAAATAATATGAAAAAGGTGTAGTCCCATTTTCTTTAAAAACAACCATTTGCCTTCTATATGGTGTCCCACTGCTAGTTCTCGTAGTACTTGCATTAGCAATATTTTTTGATATGATATCCATTCTAGTCCTTTCTGCTGTCATCCCAGTTGCACTAATGTCTATAGAATTAAACATCTTCAAGTTTATCTACCTCCTTCATTAATTACCGAACTAATAGCCTCAAACTGTCTGGATAATTGTCTGCTAATAGCATTATAATAAATTTCATTCTTAGCTCTTTCAGCAACTTCAATATCGATATTAACGCTATTTTTATCTCTTCTTGTTGAATAATTCTTATGTTCTTTAACCACTGATCCTATACTAGCACTTGTATATCCTCCAATATGTTTGCTATGAGTAGTTGAAAGCCTAATCCTATTTTTTTCTAATTCATTTTTTAACAAATCTTCAAACTCAACTGTAACCCTTTTATATCCTGGCGTATTTACATTTGCAATATTATTAGATATAGCATTGTGTCTTAGTGCAGAGCCATCGAGTGCTTTTTTAAAAAAATCTGTTGTACTAAAAATTCTATTTACCATAAATATACCACCCTTTTATGATAATGTATTTACATAAATTAAGCTTTTTCTAACGAAAACTGCATATTATAATACATATACCACATAAATTTGTTTTTATGCTATTTTTAAACACAATATATATTTATTCTATTATATTTTCACTTTTCCTTCAATATCTTGTAAATATTTATCGTTTTTTATTATATAGTTCATAAGACCCAGAAAATAATGGTTTTGTATTACTTTCATCAGTAAAATTTATTATAACTGAAAATAAAAAAGCCGATAGTCAAACTATCAACTTTCTTTTAATTTTTTTAATTCTTTTAAAAGGTAATCGTTTAAAATCTTAATATGCGTTCCCTTCATACCTAAAGATCTAGACTCAATAACTCCTGCACTTTCAAATTTCCTTAACGCATTTACAATAACAGATCTAGTTATGCCTACTCTATCTGCTATTTTACTCGCAACTAGGAGTCCTTCGCTTCCATCTAATTCATTAAATATATGCTCTATTGCTTCTAATTCTGAGTAGGAAAGAGTCCCTATAGCCATCTGAACAACTGCTTTTTTTCTTGCCTCTTCTTCAATTTCTTCATTTTTTGATCTGAGAATTTCCATCCCAACAATAGTAGCACTGTATTCAGATAGTACTAAATCGTCTTCTGTGAACAGTCTTCCAAACCTTGCCAACACTAAAGTTCCTAATCTTGTACCACCACTTATTAAAGGTATAACCGTGGCTATTTTTTCAGGATAATCACATTTTGAGATTTGATCAAATACGCATTCAGATATCTCTTTAATATTCTCGTTTGTTTCTGTTATTTTCAGTAGTTCATTATTATATTCTTCTGGGAATCGTTTTTCTTCTACTACTTCAGTATGCAAAATGCTACACTCAAAGCCTTCATGTAAGGCAAATCCTAAAACTCTACCTTTTCTGCTTGCAATATAAACATTTGCATCTAAAATATCTGATAATACATTACTTAATTCAGTAAACGAAACAGGTTTAGAACCTGTGTTTTGCAAAATTTTATTTAATCTTCTTGTCTTCTGTAACAAGCTTTCTGCCATAAAAATCCTCCTTTTAATATTTGATTATATTCTAAATGGTGCAAATTTTTAATCCCTGTCTTTTTACACAGCAAAAAAACATTATCATATTTTTCGAAATATTTCAACAAAATGATTTTAACATTTTTTTCTACTCATCTTTTTCTTTTGAGACATAATCACATTTATCATTTAAACATTTTTTTTCAGTACCTTTTCTTGATTTTTTTTCAACTAATATATTGTTACATTTAGGACAACGTTCTTGGGAGGGCTTATCCCATGAAACAAAGGTACAATCAGGATAATTACTACAGCCATAAAATTTTCTGCCTCTTTTAGATTTTCTTTCAATGATTTCTCCACCACATTCAGGACACTTAACACCTATTTCCTCTGTAATAGGCTTAGTGTTTTTGCACTCTGGATATCCTGGACATGCTAAAAATTTCCCGTATCTTCCTATTTTTATTACCATATTCCTACCACATTTATCACATTTAATATCTGTCTCTTCATCTTGTATTTCTATTTTACTTATTTCTTTTTCTGCAATTTCTAACTCCTTAGAAAAATCTTTATAAAAATACTCTATTACTTTCTTCCAATCAATATTTTCTTCTTCAATTTTATCCAGCTGCTCTTCCATTTCAGCAGTAAACTCTTCATTTACAATGCCTGCAAAATACTCTTTGAGTAATTCTGTTACTATAATTCCTAGCTCAGTAGGCTTAAAAGATCTTTTTTCAATAATTACATATCCTCTGCTTATTATAGTGCTTATAGTAGGTGCATAAGTACTTGGTCTTCCAATGCCTAGTTCTTCTAAGGTCTTAACCAAAGAAGCTTCTGTATATCTTGAAGGCGGCTGAGTAAAATGCTGTTGAGGGTCTAAGCTACTAAGTTCGAGAACTTCTCCTACTTTTATATCTGGTAATATAACATCTTTTTCATTTTCTGCAGTGTTATATATTTTTAAAAATCCATCAAATACAATTTTTGAACCTGTAGCTCTAAAAATATGATTATTAACATTAATTTTTACTGACAGTGTTTCATATAAAGCTGATTCCATTTGGCTAGCTACAAAACGTTCCCAAATAAGCTGATATAGTTTATATTGATCCTTTTTTAAAGACTCCTTAACCATAGCAGGAGTTCTTAGTACTGATGTAGGTCTAATGGCTTCGTGTGCATCCTGTGCTTCTTTTTTATTAGTTGGTTTATTACGGTTTGGACTCTTTAAATAACTTTCTCCAAATTCACTTTTTATAAATTCATTAACACTATTTGTTGCTTCTTCAGAAATTCTTGTGGAATCTGTTCTTATATATGATACAAGTCCCACAGTTCCTTCTCCCTTTATGTCAACTCCTTCATATAACTGTTGTGCAATCATCATAGTTTTTTTAGTTGAAAACCCAATACGTCTAGATGCTTCTTGTTGTAGGCTACTAGTAGTAAAGGGAGGATGAGGATTCCTGTTTTTCTTTCCCTTTTTTATTTCTTCTACAATGTATTTTTCATCTTTAATGGATGAAATTATTTCATCCACTTGTTCTTTTGTATTAAGTTCTATTTTCTCGTCATCTTCACCGTTTTTTATTCCATAAAAATTAGCCCTAAATTCGCTTTTGTTTTTCATTAATATGGCATCTATAGACCAATATTCTTTTGGGATAAAATTCTCTATTTCTTTTTCACGGTCACAGATAAGCTTTGTAGCTACTGATTGCACTCTCCCTGCACTTAATCCCTTTCTAACCTTTTTCCATAATAGAGGACTAATTTTATAACCTACAAGTCTATCTAATACTCTTCTAGCTTGTTGCGCGTCTACTAAAGATTTGTTAATTGCTCTTGGTTTTTTTATAGCATTTTGTATTGCGTTTTTTGTTATTTCATGGAATTCTATTCTATTTTTCTGTGTTTCATCTAATTCTAAAATATTTGATAAATGCCAAGATATAGCTTCTCCTTCTCTATCAGGGTCCGTAGCTAAAAATATTCTTTTAGCTTTTTTGGCTTCACTTTTTAATTCCTTTATTAATGGTCCCTTACCTCTTATTGTAATATATTGTGGCTCAAAATTATTATCTATATCTATTCCCAATTTACTTTTGGGTAAATCTCTAATATGACCAACTGAAGCTTTAACCTCATAATTTTTTCCTAAAAACTTTGATATTGTCTTAGCTTTTGCAGGCGATTCAACTATAACTAAATCCTTTGCCAATATTTCCACCTCCGAATATCATAATGACTGTTATTATATCAAAAATGATGCTAGATGTACAACTACTCTACATAATTGCATAAACTCTTCCTGGTAGCTGTCTGATAATTCCTTTCATTTCAAGTATTGTAAGTATGCCATTAAGTTCAATAATTCCTATACCTGTTCTATAAGATATTAAATCGCAATGTATAGGGTTTTCTATTAAGCATTCTATTACATTTCTTTCTGCATCGCTAAATTGAGAATAATCTAATCTTTCCTTCTTATTATTTGTCTTTAAATATTTATCATTCAGCTCAGGAACTTCATCTATTATGTCCTCAACTGACATTACTAGCTTTGCACCATCTTTAATAAGTAGATTTGTACCTCTGCTATATAAGCTGTTTATATTTCCTGGTACAGCAAAAACATCCCTACCCTGTTCAGTTGCATGATGTGCAGTTATTAATGAGCCACTTTTTTCAGTGGCTTCTATTACTACTACTCCTAAGGAAAGCCCGCTAATAATTCTATTCCTCTGAGGAAAGTTGTATGAAAAAGGCTGTGTACCTAAGGGAAATTCTGAAATTACACATCCATTTTCTTGGATTTTATAGTATAATTCTCTATTAGAACTTGGATAAACTACATCTACTCCACTTCCTAAAACTGCAATAGTACGGGTGTTATTATTTAAAGCACTTTGGTGAACTTGAGTGTCTATGCCTTTGGCCATGCCACTTACTAATGTAACTCCTAACTGACTTAACTCAGATGAAATCTTTTCTGCTACTAATCTTCCATATGCTGTAGATTTCCTAGAGCCAACAATGGCTATAGAAATATGGTCTTCTGGGAGTAGATTGCCTTTTAAGTATAGTACTTTAGGGTACCCATTGATGTGCAAAAGCTTGCTTGGATAATCATCATCATAGTATGTTATTACCTTTACATTGCTACTATATATCTTTTTTAAAAGACTTTCGTAATATAGATTATTTCTATGCTTTATAATCTGGTTTTTAATTTTATCATTTATTTCACTTAGCATTAGTATTTCTTTTGCATCTGCATACCAAACATAGGACATTTGTTCAAATTTATTTTCTAAGATTTCTATGATTCTATTGTTTATTCCCTCTATGCTTGCAAGCCATATTAATACCTCTCTGTTATCCATAACAATCACCCTTAAACAGTAAATTGTATCACCAATATTTTCTATCTAAACTTCTGTATTGAATAGCCTCCGCCAAATGACATGATTCTATATTTTCCTTTCCATCTAAATCCGCAATGGTTCTCGCCACTTTTAAGACTTTGTTATATGCTCTTGCACTTAATCCGAGTCTTTCAAAGGCTTCTTTTATTAATTTTTTACCTTTGGTGTCTAACTTGCAGTATTTATTTATATTTTTAGGGCTCAGTTGAGAGTTAGAAAAAATATTTTCTCCTTTATATCTGTTTACTTGAATATCTCTTGCTTTATTGACTCTTTCTCTTATTTCCTTTGAGGATTCAATTTTATCTGTATGATTATCTAATTCGCTATAGTTAACCGGAGTTACTTCAATATGTATATCTATTCTATCAAGTAATGGTCCACTTATTTTCCCCAGATATCTTTCGATATTTTTCTGACTACAGCTACATTCGTGAACTGGGTCACCATAATAACCACACGGACATGGATTCATGCTTGCAATTAACATGAATCTGGTAGGGTAAGTTAGTGTAGCATTTACTCTAGAAATAGTTACAGCTCCATCTTCCATTGGCTGTCTAAGAACCTCAATTACATTTTTGGAGAATTCCGGCAGTTCATCAAGGAATAAAACTCCGTGATGGGACAAAGATATTTCTCCAGGTTTAGGTACTCTTCCTCCTCCTATTAGCGAAATAGCAGAGGCTGTATGATGAGGCGAACGAAAGGGTCTACTGGTTATGATAGATTTATTATTAAGTAATCCAGCTATACTATATATCTTAGTTACTTCTAACGCCTCTTCAAATGTTAGTTTTGGCAAAATAGATGGTAGTCTCCTAGCTACCATGGTTTTACCTGAGCCAGGTGGACCTAGTATAATTACGTTATGATGCCCAGCTGCTGCAACTTCCATAGATCTTTTTAAAGCCTGCTGTCCTTTAATATCTGAAAAATCATCACAACTATAATCTTCTTCATCATAAAATATTTGGCTAATTGCTGAATATGAATCTATAATTAATTCCTCATTTAAATATGATACTAAATCTTTAATACTTTTAACAGGAATAATATCTATATTATTAACTACCTTACACTCATCTCTATTGTCAAAAGGTATTATAACCTTTTTTATACCTAGCTCCATTAATGAAATAGTTATTGGTAGAGCTCCATCAACTCTACTTATGTTACCATCTAAAGATAATTCCCCTATAAAACATGTATCCTCAATGATATTATTCTTAATAATTTCTGTAGAAGCCAGTATACCTACAGCAATTGCCAAATCTAGCTGAGAACCTTCTTTTCTAGTATTAGCTGGTGCTAAGTTGACAGTTATCCTGCTTAAAGGAAATTCATATCCACTATTCTTTATTGCTGTTCTTACCCTATCTTTAGACTCTTTTATTGATATGTCCGCAAGACCCACAATATTAAACATAGGTAATCCTCTAGAGATATCTGTTTCTACTTCTACAATTGAACCGTTTAAACCCTGAAGCACACATGTTTTTACTTTAGAAAGCATTTCTACCTTCTCCTTTTTATTTATCTGTAATTCATATATAAACACTTTAAAATAATCGTTAATTTTTAGTTTATTTCATATTTATGAATAATTCAATATAAAATTTATTATTCCTCTAAATTTTCTGAAAATTTAAATATGTGTAAATAAATCTGACATATTTAAACTAATCAATTGAAACTGTTTTTTGCATATTATTGAACATACAAAAAGGAGTGTGGCAAATATACACACTCCTTTTACTTCACTAAAACTATTTAAAACATACATTTTTAATATTTATGATTAATGTTATTAAATAGCTAAAAATATATAGTTATATTTTTTCTACCTCTCCATATTCTACTCCAAAAGTTTCTACTATTACTTTTTTCATTTTTTGTTCTTCAAAAGGCTTATCATTGTAGTCTCTATCCACATTAACTATTCTATCCACTACTTCTAGGCCCTCTGTCACTTTCCCAAATGCAGCATACTGTCCATCTAAATGTGGTGCTGATTTTACCATAATAAAGAATTGTGAGCCTGCAGAGTTTGGCATCATAGATCTGGCCATTGAAATAATGCCTCTATCATGTTTTAAGTTGTTTTCAAACCCATTATTTTTAAACTCACCCTTTATTGAATATCCTGGCCCCCCCATACCTGTTCCTTGAGGGCATCCTCCTTGTATCATGAATCCAGGAATTACCCTATGAAAAGTAAGTTCATCATAGTATCCACTCTGAACTAATGATGTGAAATTTCTTACTGTATTTGGAGCTACTTCAGGATATAGTTCTATCTTTATTAGTTCTCCGTTTTCCATTTCTATTGTTACAATTGGTTTATTGCTCATAAAAATCCTCCTTTTTGTTTGTTTAATTATTATCTATGTTTAAATGGTTTTAATAAACAGTTATATTATATAATGATTTTACTTTATTTAAAACATTAATTAGAATCATATATATATTATTGTCTCTTATCCTGTAAAAAAATAATTTACATAGAATTATTCCTTGGGTAATAGTCAGATAGTGACACATGTAGATTTTTCTTTAGTGTAGCGTGTACGTTTATAGGATTATTTGTCGTAACGAATAAAATAAAATCTGTTGAACATAATATTGTTATGTTAACTCGCTATGTTGTATATGGATTATTAGGCTTGCTTATGGAAGTATTTTGGACTGGTTTCCATTCTCTATTATCTGGAAACCTTAATTTAATAAGTAGTACTAGTATATGGATGTTTTTCATATATGGAGGAGCTGTATTTTTAGAACCTATACACAATAAGATAAGGAGGTATAATATATTTTTAAGAGGGATTATATGGGCATTACTCATATTTATCATTGAATTTATTAGTGGCTTTGTTCTAGAGCAATTAGTGGGTTCTTGCCCTTGGGATTATAGAAGCTCCACATCATACACAATAAGAGGGTACATAAGGTTTGATTATTTCCCTGCTTGGTTTGTTGTTGGTCTAACTTTTGAAAAAATTCATGATTTCTTAGATGAAAAGCTTGAAAAAATCATGTGATTTCCCCTTGATTTCAACCATAATATATCTGTTCTTTAAGGTTTATATATTCTTAAAATATTATATAAACCTTATTATACTATAACCAAAAAGCATTTTGAATATGATTTATTCTAATATTGGGTTTTAGATAAACTTCAATTATATCAAACCTAAATTGATAATTTGATAATTTCTTCAGATTGATATAGCTTTGTGCTGTCCATACAATCTTATGCTGTTTTCTGTAGTTAACAGACTCATAGGGACGACCATAATTATTATTATTTCTGGTCTTAACCTCAATAAAAACAATTACCTCGTTTTTCTTGGCAATAATATCTATTTCTCCTACTTTAGCTCTGAAATTTTTTTCTAATATAGTATAATCATTGTTTGATAAATAATTGTATGCTAATTTTTCACCCAAAATTCCAGTCTCTATATTACTCATAATATTTTTCCCTCTCATTGTCTAAGCCATAAATAAAAGAAATAATCTGGGCTACTGCAGCGTATAATTCTTCTGGTATTTCTTGTGTAATTTCTAAATTTATTAAGCTATGGACTAGGTTTTTATCTTCAATTATTTTAATTCCTTCTTTAATCCCTTCTTCAATAATATTATCTGCAATTATACCTTTGCCTTTAGCCACTACGAAGGGAGCATCTTTTATGTCTGAATCATATTGTAAAGCTACGGCCATTTTCTTATCTTTTTTTTTGTCCAAAGTCTTCACACCCTAATATTTAAATTATAGTTAAACAAATCATTTTCTAAAAATACGTTTAAAAGATCTTTCTCAAAATCTTCTCTTAAATTAATACTCACATTTTTATACCCTAGCTTGTTTAAGCTACCTTTTAATCTATCAAATTCATCCTTAAATAAATTCCTAAATTCTTTTTCTATAATAAAATCTGCTTTTATCTCTTCATCATTAATATTACAGTATACATCTACTTTATTAAGGTTTTTTGTATTTAGTGAAATATATATACTATAGCTATTTGTGTAGAGTTTATTTTTCTTTTTTATAATAAATAAGTTATTTTCATCTTTTTCTTCTTCATATTCTATTGGAATGTGAACAAATGTATAATAGGAATTGATTTTCCTTTGCAAATCAAGATTATCTAAAAAATTGTTTATTCTTATACTCAGTTCTTCTGATAAGCTTTTCTTAGATTTTATATAGGGTGTTAGTCGTTCCAATATTTCTTTTGTTTCATAGAGAAAACGTTTTATACTTTCCTTACTAATTGTATTTTTTTCATCTACCTTTACAAATTTGAGATCAAGCTTATTAGAAAAATCATTAATTTCATCTGTATATCTATCATCTGTTTGTTCACTGTTTTTTATAAAGCTTGCCAATTTTAATAAGGGCCTAATTATTCCCTCGCCATTCTCTATAAAATTTTTAAGTTTTTCAATGTTGTTCAAAGATAATTCTACCCCTAATTGTGTTAAAATTACAACTTTATTTATTAGACTTCGTGTTGATGTATCTTGCGAAAAAATGGTTTCTAGCTTTGGGAAAATATCTTTTGTTACATCAACTACTTCTCTTTGACCTTGATAATTATTTTGCTTAATATTAGCTATGTTTTCATTAATTAGTAGATTATTATCTAAATGGGGATATGTTCCAGCATTATTCTCTGTTATAGTGTTATTATTTATTTTAATAAATTTCATTATGCTTTCGTCAAAGGGAGTTTTGTCTAAGTTAATTGCAAAGACTTTTTCATCTTTTTGAATGTTTATTAGGTTTTTGAGCTTTTCAATATTCTTAATTAAATTATCTAAGTTTTCTTTTGTTAAGGGCATTTTATTACCTATAATAGTCTTAATTAAGAGAATATTTTCTTCATTCTTGATAAGATTATATGTGTTTAATACCTTATCAATAAATACATCAACAGCCTTATTATCACTGTACCCTTCCCCTTTAATTAAATTTAAATCCTCTTTATTGATAGGAGTTAAGAAGACCTTCCCATCCTCAATATTTTTTATAAGAAACTTTACTAATTGATTCTTTAGATTTTCCATATCCAATAGTGTCTTTGCTTCTAGTAACTCTCCATTGTCAAGCATAATTATAATGTTTGAGCCATTTACTTCCATGATTTTTGCTTGTATAGCTACTCCTTCTCTCAAAACCTTATCATCAATATTTATATTTTTATTTAGATTTAAATTTGTAATTTTCATATTACTCACCAAATAAATTTATTTGCTTTGAACTACTAATGATATTTTTTAAGAAGCTCTTTCTATGTATTGAACAGGGTCCATATTCTTTTATGGCTTCTATATGGGCTTTTGTCCCGTATCCCTTGTGCTTTTCAAATCCATATTTGGGATATTCAGTAGCCCATTCTTCGCATTTTTTGTCCCTGTACACTTTTGCAACTATTGATGCTGCAGCTATACCATGACATTTTTCATCACCCTTAATTATACTTTCCTGAGGTATATTAATATCTATCCTTTCCGCATCAATTAAAACATAATCTGGAGCAATTGCATTTCCCTTCTTATCCTTTAAATTCATTAATGCCTTTTTCATAGCCATTAAAGTGCTATTTTTTATGTTAAATTCATCTATATGTTCTGAATCCATACAACCTATTCCAATAGCAATAGCTTTTTCATAAATGATTCCACAAAGCTGCTCTCTCTTCTTTGATGAAAGCTTTTTAGAATCTTTTACGCCTTCAATCAATAAATTCTTAGGCAATATTACTGCACATGCAACTACATCTCCTGCTAAGCAGCCTCTTCCAACTTCATCAATACAGGCAATATAACTATAATCTTTATTCCATAATTCTTTCTCATACTCTAGCATTGTATTTACCTCCAGCAGTATTTTGTAATGAATACTTCATTATACATACCTACTTATTAGATCATATATTAATAAAGCCTTCCTTTTAATATTATCGGAAGGCTAATCAATAATCTTTATATCCTCTGGGTATTCTAATGTTATTCGTCCAATAAATCCTCGTCTAAACTCATCTAGTATTAAATGACTAACTCTTGTATAATCAATCTCTTGATTTTTAAGAATACAGCCTCTTTTTATGGCGATTTTATCCATAATTTCAAGTGGTTTATTACTTTCTACATTTATTTCATATCTTCTCTCTAATAAAACAGGATCCATATTATTAAGCTTTTCTATTAATTTTAAAGCTAAAGTTTCTATATCCATTATCTCATCTTTAATGGCTCCTGTAAAAGCTAGGTTTAATGCCACATCTTTATCTTCAAATTTAGGCCAGAGTATGCCTGGTGTATCTAATAGCTCTATATTTCCTTTTAATTTTATCCATTGCTTACCTTTTGTAATTCCAGGTCTATTCCCAGTTTGTGCTCCTTTTCTTCCAGCCAAAGAATTTATTAATGTGGATTTCCCTACATTGGGGATACCAACTATCATAGCTCTGATAGAAGTATTTTTGATTCCCTTTTGTTCTCTGACTCTGAATTTTTCTATTACAGCTTTATTAGCTTCTTCCATAATACTCCCTACTCCTGTATTGCTAGTTGCATTAGCTAATATGACAGGTATATCTTTTGATTTGTAATGCTCTGCCCATTTATAGTTGCCTTTTTCATTACTTAAGTCACTTTTATTCATTACTACTATTCTAGGCTTGTTGCTTACTATAGTATCAATATTAGGGTTCTTGCTACTGTATGGGATTCTTGCATCTAATAATTCTATTACTAAGTCTACTAATTTTAGATTATTTATGATTAAGTCCTTAGTTTTTTTCATGTGACCAGGATACCAATTAATATTCATGTTTTCACCTATCCTTTTACTATTTCTTTAGAGGTTCCATAATAAAGGCTGTAAAATAAACATAGGGACTGTAGCCAGTCCCAATGTCTTAATAGTTTGTTTTCTCTTTTACTTTTGCTGATTTTCCTTGTCTATCTCTTAGATAGAATAATTTAGCTCTTCTTACTTTACCTTTTCTTACAACAACTAGCTTTTCAATCTTTGGTGAATTTAAAGGGAAAGTTCTTTCAACACCTACACCGTAAGAAATTCTTCTTACAGTAAAAGTTTCTCCTAAGCCTCCACCCTGTCTTTTAAGTACAGTACCTTCAAAGATTTGGATTCTTTCTCTATTACCTTCTTTAATTCTATAGTGTACTTGTACAGTATCTCCTACATTAAAGTCAGTTACTTCATTTTTTATTTGTTCCTGTTCAATCATTTTTATGATATCCAATGTATTTTACCTCCCTTCCTCCTAGATGTTCTTGCTCATTGGCAGAGGACCATCCGTTTTGCCACAAGTCATTATAACATATATATAGTGTAATTACAACTTGTTTTTATTTTCAATTTGATTAAAGTTTTTATTGTTTATTATGGTGTTTAACATTTCTTGCTCTGTTTTATTTAACTTCGCTTCTTTAAGCAAATCTGGTCTTCTTTCATAGGTTACTTTAAGGGATTGATACTTTCTCCACTCTTCAATCTTACTATGATTCCCAGACAACAAAACTTCTGGGACTTCAAACCCATTGAAGATTCGCGGCCTAGTGTAATGTGGGTACTCTAATAATCCATTGTAGTGAGATTCATCAGTAAAAGATTCTTGATTGTTTAAAGCACCAGGTAATAATCTTACAATAGAATCTACTACAACCATAGCAGCTATTTCTCCACCTGTTAATACATAATCCCCTATGGAAATCTCGTCATCTATATAATTTTCCATTATTCTATTATCTATACCTTCATAATGACCGCATAATAGAATAATATGCTCTTCCGATGATAATTCATTAGCCACTTGCTGTTTATATGTCCTACCTTTGGGGCTAAGATAAATTGTCTTACACCTTTCGCTTTTCGCTGACATAATTGCATTAAATACAGGTTCAGGACTTATAACCATTCCTGGCCCTCCACCAAAAGAATAATCATCTACTCTTTTATGTTTATCTTTTGAAAAATCTCTAATATTTATACAATTTACTTCAACTATACCATTGTTTTTTGCTCTTCCAACTATACTAGTATCCAAAAAATTTTGAAAAATTTCAGGAAATAGTGTTAATATATCAATTCTCATTCTATCAATCCTTTTATAGGCTCAATAATCATCTCTTTATTATCTATATCAATTTTTTTTACAACATCTTTTATAGCAGGTATTAAATATTCTTTTTTATCACCAGTTTTTTTATCTATATCTTGAACAACATAGACATCGTTTCCACCAGGTTGTAGAACCTCTATTATTTCTCCAAGCTCTCTACCATCACTACAATAAACTTTAATTCCAATAATCTGAAAAATAAAGTAGGAATCTTCTGGAAGCTCTACTGCATTCTTCTCATCTATTACTATATATTTGTCCTTATATTTCAGTACATCATTAATATTGTCGTAGCCTTTAAACTTTAACATAACAAATCCTTTACTGTACCAAACCCTTTCAATTTGGACAGAAACTTTATTATCTTCAATAAAAATAGAATCCAATTTTTCAAACCTTTTAGAATCATCAGTTAGGGGTAATACTTTAACATCACCATTTATTCCATGAGTATTTACTATTTTCCCAATTCTTATATGTTTCATTCTATGCACCCACCATTTTTATATAAATGTATCATTATATATAGAATATCAAACTACCTATAAAAATAAAACATAAATATGCTTATTAGGTCGAAAATATTCCTCTAAAGGTTAACATCATATTTTTCATAAAGAAGCACTATATAAAAAGGGATTAGCTAGCTAATCCCTATTGTATAATTTCTACTACTACTCTCTTATTTTCTTTTATTGCTGCTGCTTTTACTAATGTTCTAATAGCTTTAGCAATTCTGCCTTGTTTTCCTATAACCTTTCCCATGTCTTCTGGGGCTACCTTTAACTCAATAATAATAGACTGAGTACCTTCTATTTCATTTACTTGGACTTCATCAGGATTGTCAACAAGTGCTTTCGCAAGTATTTCAACTAAATCTCCCATTATTTCACCCCCTGAAGCAATTATTCAGATTTTTTAGAAGCTTCATATTTCTCTAAAACACCATTGTTTTTAAACAAATAATTAACTGTATCAGTCGGTTTTGCACCATTGTTTAACCATTTTATTGCCTTTTCATCGTCAATTACAACTTCCTTAGGTTCTGATACAGGATTATAGTATCCAATTTCCTCAATAAATCTACCATCTCTTGGAGAGCGAGAATCTGCTACTACAATTCTATAGAATGGTTTTTTCTTAGCACCCATTCTTGTTAATCTAATTTTTACCGCCATTATTTCACCTCCTTTAAATTATATAGTCTCTCGGAATACCCCGAGATAGATGGCACAACACTTTGCTATACCATCATTTTTTTCATTCCTCCTATTTTTCAATAGGGTTTTATATCAAAATGCAAGTTTTAAAAATATCCTTGCATTATTTTTATGTTTTTCCAAAAAACACTTGACTTTTCAAAAACGCCCCAATAATCGAGGTGAAGGGATTTTTTCCCTACTAACTGCGATGGGAGTGTTTTTATGAAGCCTGTTTTTGTTCCTCATGAAGCTTACCAAAACTTCGTTTTAAACCAACTTAATAAACATTATTCGGACGGCATCCTTACCCTTGTTTCTAGTGACTGGCCTATTATCACTAAGCTATGGATTACTGATATTTCTTATATTACGACTTTTCTTAGTGATGAGTATTCTGTCAAAGGACCTGCGCCTCGGGATCCTGCTTCTATGCTCAGGTCTTATATTCTTTTCTTACTTACTAATCCCACTATTGGCATTACAAAGTGGGTTGATGAACTCTATCGTGTCCCTCTTTATGCCATTTTAAGTGGTTTTGAACCTGGTGACATTCCTGGCGTTGGCACCTTCTATGACTTCTTTAATCGTTTATGGGGCTTGGAATTTGATAATGTTAAACCAAATTTAAAGCATACACGCAAGAAGAAAAGAAAGAAAAAACCTAAAAAGGGGAAAAAACAAGCCCCTACAAATCCTGGTATTGTTAAGAAACTAATCGCTCGTTTCCTTCGCGATGGTGCTAAAAAGAAAACTTTGCCTGCGGACAGGCTGTTTGAGTTCTTTCAATCTCAAATCCTTTCTGTTTCTGCTAAATTAGGTCTACTTGATAATCTCGAGTCCCTTAGCGTTGCTGGCGATGGCACTCCTTTGGTTACTGCTAGTTTCCCAAGGAGTAAATCTTCTTGTGATTGTTATGCCCAGGGTGTTGCAAAGTGTAATTGTCCCCGCTTGTATTCTCAACCAGACTGTAACTCCGGATGGGATAGTTCTAGGGAAAAATATTACAATGGATATAGCTTATACATGATATCCGCCTGCGACAGCTTCTATGATTTACCTCTATATCCTAGACTTCATCCTGCTTCAAGACATGATTCTGTTTGTTTTGTAACAGGCTCTATTGAATTTGCACAACGCTTCTCCCTGGGCACGATTAACAGGTTTCTCCTTGATGCTGCTCATGATGCTGAAGCCATATATGAATTACTAGAGCATCAAGGTATTGAGGCTTTTATTGATTTAAATCCCAGAACTAAAGCTAATTTCAGTTCTGAGGGTGATATTAAGATTTCAGCTAAGGGCATTCCTATTTGTCCTATTGGCAAAGAAATGAAACCTAATGGTTATGATAAGTCTCAAAACCGCCAAAAATGGAGATGTTCTCTTGCTAATGGTGCTAAAAATTCTTGTAAAAATCCTTGTTCCAAAGCTAAGTATGGGCGTACCTTTCATACTTTTTCTGAGGATAATTTGAGGCTTTTCCCCAAAACAGCTCGTTCCTCAGACAAGTGGAAATTTGTCTACAAACGCCGTACCTCTGTTGAACGCTCAAACAAAAGAGAAAAGGTTGATTACCATCTAGAAGCTGGGCGTCATCGTTCTACTAAAATGTGGTACATCCGCCTTTACGGTATTATGATGTGCCAGCATATTGATGCTTGGTACAGCGTAAAAAAGATACAATAAAACTCTCGGAGGTTATATTTTAGTTTGATTTTATACCACTTTTCATGATTTTAAAAAACTCAAAATGTTGGGTTTATTTGCTATGCACTTTTTTAAAATCATTTTTTAAATCGAATATTTCTTTGAAAAACTAGGACCTTATTATTAAATTTGCAATATTTTAATCCTGAACCTTCATCCTATTCCGAGAGCCTATTTATTAAATTATTCTAAAAGGGCAGGTTAAACCTTCCTTTTTTCTTGATAGTTTTTTCCATTCCAGAAAATTTCTTAAGCATCTTTTTTGTTTCATTAAATTGCTTTAAAAGCTTATTTACTTCTTGAATACTAGTACCGCTTCCTTTTGCAATTCTTTTTCTTCTACTACCATCTATTACTGAAGGGTTGATTCTTTCTTCCTTTGTCATGGATTGTATAATAGCTTCAATATGGACTAATTCTTTTTCATCTACATTTAGATTTTTTAACTGTTTTGAATTTATTCCTGGAATCATCTCTAATAGTTGGCTCATTGGTCCCATGTTTTTCATTTGTTGCAATTGATCTAGAAAATCTTCAAAGGTAAATTGCTGATTTCTTAGTTTTTTCTCCAGCTCTAAAGCTTTTTTTTCATCAAAGCTTGCTTGAGCTTTCTCAATTAAGCTTAATACATCTCCCATTCCTAAAATTCTAGATGCCATTCTATCAGGATGAAAAGTCTCTAATTGATCAAATTTTTCTCCAGTAGCAGCAAATTTTATTGGCTTGTTTGTTACTGCTCTTATTGAAAGTGCTGCTCCACCTCTTGCATCGCCATCTAACTTAGTTAGAACTACTCCAGTTATCCCTAGCTTTTCATTAAAGGATTCTGAGACTGTAACTGCATCTTGTCCCGTCATAGCATCTACAACTAATAATATTTCATTAGGTTTAACCTCGTTTTTTATATTCTCTAGTTCCTCCATCAAATCTTCATCTATGTGAAGTCTTCCAGCAGTATCTATGATAATAACATCATTTCCATTTTTCTTACCGTGTTCAATAGACGCCTTTGCTATATTAACCGGACTTTGCTTGTCTCCAATGCTAAATACCGGTATCTCTACTTTTTCGCCAACAACTTGTAGCTGTTTTATAGCAGCGGGTCTATATATATCGCAGGCAACTAATAAAGGTCTTTTCCCTTTTTTCTTTAATAGGGCACCAAGCTTTCCGGATGTGGTCGTTTTACCTGCACCTTGTAAACCACACATCATAATAACAGTAGGTGGTGTGTTTGCAAATTCTAATTTACTTTCTTTTTCACCCATTAAAATAGTTAATTCTTCATTTACTATCTTAATTACTTGTTGGCCTGGTGTTAAGCTTTCCATGACTTCATGTCCTATAGCTCGTTCTTTAACTGTATTAATAAATTGTTTAACTACCTTAAAGTTAACATCAGCTTCTAGAAGAGCAAGTCTGACTTCTCTCATAGCATTTTCAACATCTTTTTCAGAAAGCTTACCTTTACCTTTCAACTTGCCTAAGGCATTCTGTAGTTTTTCAGCTAATCCTTCAAAAACCATCACTTAACCTCCTGGTCAATTTCTAATATCTCAAGAGCAATCTCTTTAATTTTTTCGATGTTCCCTCTAATTATTATAGGTTTTTTATCATCATCATATTTTATTATTTCTTCTGTATATTCTAAAATCTGTTTTGCTTTTTCTTTATAATTAAAGAATTTATTAACAAGACCTAAAGTTTCTTCATAAAAATAAAGTTTGTTTTCTGTACGCTTTATTAAATCATGTACTCCTTGCCTACTAATCCCAATATGCTCACCGATTTCGCTTAATGACAAATCGTGTATATAATAAAGCTCAATAGCAGTATATTGCTTGTGATTTAATAGCTTTCCATAAAAGTCAAAAAGCAAACCTATTTGAACAACTTTCTCAAACATAAAATCACCTACATTATTAATGTAAAGTTATTTGCTTGACAGTAGTATTCTATACTATAAAATATTTTTTGTCAACAATTATTCTTCAAAAATGGCCTCTACAAAACTTATGGGATCAAAATCTTGTAAATCACTAATTTTCTCTCCTACACCAACTAATTTTACTGGTACATCTAATTCAGATTGTACTGCTAATACTACACCGCCTTTTGCTGTTCCATCAAGCTTTGTTAGTACTATTCCAGTAATATCACATGCTTCTTTAAATACCTTGGCTTGTGAAACTGCATTTTGTCCTGTAGTAGCATCAACTACAAGTAATATTTCTTTTCTAGCATCAGGATATTCTCTTTCTACAACCCTAAATATTTTACTAAGCTCATTCATTAGATTCTTTTTATTATGAAGTCTTCCAGCGGTATCGCATATTAAAACATCAATTTTTCTTGCTTTTGCAGCTTGAATTCCATCATAAATTACTGCAGCAGGATCAGCTCCCTCTTGATGAGAAATTATATCAACCCCAGCCCTATTCCCCCACTCTTGAAGTTGTTCAATTGCTGCTGCTCTAAAAGTGTCTCCTGCAGCTATTAGAACCTTTTTACCTTCTGATTTAAGTCGAGAAGATAGCTTCCCAATAGTTGTAGTTTTTCCTACTCCATTTACTCCAACTACCATAATAATCGCAGGGGAAGGATCAATATTAAGTTTATTAGTTTCTCCCTTAGTTAATACTTCTCTAAGAACTTCTTTTAGAAGACCTCTTATTTCTGATACTTCACTTATTTTTCTTTCTTTAACTTTCTCTCTTAACTCTTGAATAATATCCATTGTAGTGTTAACACCTACATCTGCAGTTATTAACACTTCTTCTAAATCTTCAAATAGTTCTTCGTCTATTTTTTTATAAGATTTTAGTATTATATCAACTTTCTCAGTGATTCCTTTTCTAGTTTTTGATAGTCCATTTTTTAATCTGTTAAAAAAACCTATTTTTTTCTCATCAGCTTCTTCATAATTATTGTCATCTTCTGAGCCTGCTTCTTCCAATTCAATTTGAGAATCATATTCTATGTTTTCTTCCCCGGAGTTCTCTTCAATACCATTGTACTCAACTAGGTTTTCTTCTTCTGATATATCTTCACTTAAATTTTCTTCTTTGTAATCATCTAATTCTTTATTTAAATCATTTTCAATGTGATTATCTATTTTTTCTTTATTATCCTTTTTTCCTAGCTTAAAAAAGTTCTTGAACATAAATTCCGCCTCCTAGCTTGCTCTCTCTTCATTCTTATCTGTTAATTTTACTGAAATTAACTTGCTTACTCCTTCTTCTTCCATAGTTATTCCATACAATGAGTCAGCATGCTCCATTGTACCTTTTCTATGGGTTATAACAATAAATTGTGTATCATTAGAAAAGTCTTTAAGATATTCTGCATATCTATATACGTTTGCATCATCTAAAGCAGCTTCTATCTCATCAAGTACACAAAATGGTGTAGGCTTAGTTTTAAGTATTGCAAATAAAAGCGCTATTGCTGTCAATGCTCTTTCGCCACCTGATAGCAAAGATAAGCTTTGAAGTTTTTTTCCTGGAGGCTGAGCAATTATTTCTATTCCACTAGATAATATATCCTCTTCGTCATCTAAGAAGACATCTGCCTTTCCTCCATCAAATAGTTTAACAAATACTTTGTTGAAGTTTTCTCTTATTATTTCAAAGCTTTCTTTAAATTGCTGTTTCATTTTTACATTTATATCTTTTATGACAATATCTAGGGAATCCTTAGCCTCGATTAAGTCTTCTTTTTGAGTCTTCATAAACTCATATCTTTCACTTACCCTATCAAATTCTTCAATAGAATCTAAGTTAATATTACCTAATATTTTTATCTTGTTTTTAAGTTCACGTATTTCAGATTGAACCTTAGTTACACTTTCTATTTCTTTTTTATGATTTATTGCCATTTGATAAGTAATCTCGTAATCTTCCCACATTTTGGTGTTAATATTCTCAAGCTGAATATTGTACTTCTCTTGCTTTATTTCTAAAGAAGACATGCTTTTTTGAAGATCATTTAGTTTTCTGTTCATATCATTTAGTTTTTCTTGATTAGTATAGAAGGCCTGCATAAAGTTATTTCTTTCATTTTTAACTTCATTAAGTCTAATATCGTATTCTAATAGCTCAGATGATAATTGTTTCTTATCTTCAAGCAATGAATTTACTCTTTCTTTTTCTTTTATTACTTCTTCTTTGTTTTTCTCTCTATCTATTGCTTTTTTGTTGATATCTTCTTTTAATTTTGCTGTCATATTTTTATAATTATCAATTGAATCCGTTACTGATTTTAATTCTTGGTTTATTGTAGCTACCTCTACACGTAATTCTGTGTTTTGCTGGGAAAAGTCTTCCCTAACGGATTTTTGTTTTTCAAGACTTATAGTCAGTTCATCAATATCTGCCTGAATCAAACTTGTTTTTTCATTTAATTTAGCTAAACTATTTTCCAATTCACTAACATCAACTTCTGAACTTTGAATTTCATTTAATAATTGATTTTTTTCTCCAATATATTTTTCTATTAAAACATTGCTTCTAGTAATATCTTCAATATATTGATTATGTTTGTTTTCTAATCTAACTAAAGTCATATTGATTTCGTTGATTTTTTCTTCTATTTCAAGTATTCTTTTATCAAGCTGACTTTTTTCTTCTTGGCATTCTTCAAATTCTTTAACTAAGCTTACATGTAGATTATTTAACTCTTTAATATTATCTTCTAGCTCTTTTATTTGTCTATCTCTTCCTAAAATGTTAGTAGAATTGGTGGTAAAGCTACCTCCTGTCATTGAGCCCCCTGGACTTAAAACATCTCCGTCTAGTGATACAATCTTAAAAGAATAATTGCTTTGCTTCGACAACCTAATTCCATCATCTATTGTTTCAACTATTAAAACTCTACCTAACAAGTATTCAAAAATATTTCTATATGCACTGTTAAAGCTAATCAAATCAGAAGCTACTCCTATTACTCCTTTATGTTGCAATAGATTTTTCTCTGCTGAACTTAAGCCTCTTCCATTTATAGAGGATATAGGCAAAAATGTTACTCTTCCTAATTTATTCTGCTTTAAATAGTCTATTATTTTCTTTGCATCTTCTTGGGTTACAGTTACAATATTTTGTAGTGAAGAGCCTAAGGCTATTTCAATAGCTCTCTCATATCTTTTATCTACATCTAACAATTCTGCAACTACGCCTTTTACACCACTACCAAGGGCTTTATTTTTTTTACATGCTATCAAAGCATTTTTTACACTTTTGTAATAGCCTTCATATTCTTCCTTCATTTCTATTAGTAATTTTAAATTTGAAATTTTACCATGAATTTGTCCTTTAATATTATCTGCTTGTTTTTGTAGCTTTTCTTGACGCTCTAAAATCATTTTCTTATCAGAAACTTTATCTCCCTTTTCTTTATGAAACCTTTCTAAGGAGTCTTTCATTTCAGCTATTTCTTCTGAAACATTGCTGAGTAAATTATTATTGTGTTCAATTTGAAAGTTGGTATTATATATATCATTTTCTATTTGCTCAATTCTCTTATCTATGCTTTTATTAAATGAAGCTAAGCTATTCAATTGGCTTTTTTTATCTGCTATCTCATTCAAATATTGTATTAAATCACTTTTTTTGCTTTCTATATTTTCTTCACTTTTTCTAATTGACTGTATCAAATTTTCTAATTCGTCATTCTTCATCTCAAGACCTGAATACAAAGATTGAATATTCTTTTCAAGCTCTGACTTGTGATTCAGCAGCTTTTCTTCTTTTTCTTCAAGTTCCATTACTTGTTCTTTTAGGAGTTTAACTTCTTGTAGAAACCTTTCTGATTCTTTTTCTAAATAAAATATCCTTTCATTACTTAAGTTTAGTTCCCCGTCGTTTTTTTCCAAGATATTTTGGATATTGTATTTGTTTTTCTGTATTTCATCTGTTTTAGCATCCATTTTTTCAATTTCAAATTTTACTTTATTGTACTTATTCTCAAGGACATTTCTAATATCTTCATTCTCCTTAAGCTGAGACTTAACTAATTCTTTTTGAACTTCTATGTGAGATATCTCTTCTTTAAGCCTATCAATTTCTCTTACAAAAAGATTAACCTCTAGCTCTTTAAGACTCTTTGATAATATTAAATATTCCTTTGCTTTTTCTGATTGATTTCTTAATGGCTCAATTTGGTTTTCAAGCTCAAGTATTATATCTTTAATTCTTATAATGTTTTCTTTTGTTTTTTCTAATTTTTTTTCTGCCTCTTCTTTTCTGGTTTTATACTTTACTATGCCTGCTGCTTCTTCAAATATCATTCTTCGGTCTTCAGACTTTGTACTTAGTATTTCGTCTATTCTCCCTTGTCCAATTATTGAATATCCTTCTTTACCAACTCCTGTATCCATAAAGAGCTCTCTAATGTCTTTTAATCTACAAGAGCTTTTGTTAATATAATATTCGCTTTCACCAGATCTAAATACTCTCCGTGTAACACTAACCTCTGAATAATCTATTGGAAGATTACCATCTTTGTTGTCGAGAATTAGTGTAACCTCTGCATATCCTACTGGTCTTCTGTTATTAGTTCCAGAAAAAATAATATCTTCCATTTTGCTACCTCTTAAAGACTTAGCGCTTTGCTCACCTAGCACCCAACGTAAAGCATCCGAAATATTACTTTTCCCACTACCATTAGGACCAACTACAGCGGTTATACCACCTTTGAATTCTATTTCAGTCTTATCTGCAAAAGACTTAAATCCCTGAATTTCTATTTTTTTAAGATACAAAACATTCACCTCTATCCCTAAGAAAAATAGTCTAAATAAAAAAGCTATTTATATTGATCAATAAATAAAAAGTAATTGTTTCTGTTATTTATTGCACATTATTTATAAGCAATATTATGTTAATCGTCAATTGTAATTAACTTCTTATTTAGCAAATATTTTTCAGTATATTCTCTTATATTTATCTCATAGTTCATGTCTTTGTTTTCTATATAAAAAGAAGATTTGCTTATGTCCCCACCTAAGACTTTCACTTTATCTATCCCAAATGAATCATTTAAATACTTCAAATTTGAAGAATTTTGACCAATAAAATTAGAAATCTCCTTTTTATTAATTTTAACCTGTATATTATTGGAAATATTGCCAATGTTTTTGAAAAAAGAGGTTAGAATCTCTTTGTATATTTTTTCTTCAACTAATTGTCTAAATGCAGGATGGAATGGACCTGCAACTACATCCTTATTTTCAGCTATATTGTCAGTTGGCTGTAAGCCTATTCTAATGACATTAATATTATAATAATTAAACAGCATTAATAAGTCCACACATATTATGATGGCTTCATTTAAGGTCAATGGAATGTACTCTCCACGAAAATACTTTTTCTCCAAGAATGTATCTTTTATGACTAAGGTCGGGTATATCCTTACAATACTAGGTTTTAAGCTTATGAGCTGCTTAGCTGTAAATAGTTCTTTCACATAGTTACTTGTAGGAAGTCCTAACATCATCTGTAAGCCTAAAACAAATCCATAATCCTTTATTAGCCTAGAAGCATTTATTACATCCAAATCGCTATGTCCTCTAAAGCTATTTAAGAGGACTTCTTGATCCATAGATTGTACACCAAGCTCAATTATATCCACACCATATTGCTTTAATAGATGTAACCTTTTATCATCTATATAATCTGGCCTTGTAGACAATCTTATTCTGTCAACATAACCATTTCTTTTATAGTAATATGCTGTTTCCAAAAGCTCTCTTTGAATATCCATATCTATACCTGTAAAGCTTCCACCAAAGAAGGCTATCTCTAGTTTTTCGTTTGTTTCAGGAATAGTGCAAATATAATTATTAATTGTATTTGCAATACCCTTAGTATCAACATTAGTTTTATCTGTTGCTATTTTTTTCTGATTACAGAAAATACAATCATTAGGACATCCTATATGAGGAACAAAAATGGGTATTATATGATGTTTAGTGCTCATTTTCAATTTCCATTCCTTCTAAGGCTACTTTTGCAGCACTTTGCTCTGCTTCCTTCTTGCTTTTCCCAAAGCCTTTCCCTAAGACCCTATTCTTCACAACCACTTCTGTGTAAAAGGTTTTATTATGATCTGGACCTTCCTCTGATACTATTTTATATTCAATCTTTGATTTTGTTTTTTTCTGCAGAAGCTCTTGTAGCTGTGTTTTATAATCTATGAATAATTCTCTTCCATTGACTGCATTTTCGATAATTCCAGTCATATATCTCAGCACAAAAGTTTTAGCATTAATAAACTTCCCATCTATATATATAGCTCCTATTAAAGCCTCAAAAGCATCTGCTAATATAGAAACCCTTTCTCTTCCACCAGTTACCTCTTCTCCTTTTCCTAGCAATAAATATTTTCCTAGTCCAATTTCCTTTGCAACATGTGATAAGGAAGGTTCACAGACTACAGTTGCCCTAAGTTTTGTAAGATCTCCCTCTGGATAATCTGAATATTTTACGAAAATGTAGTCGCTTACTATAAGTCCTAATACAGAATCTCCCAGAAACTCTAATCTTTCATTGTATGTAATTTTATATCGTTTATGCTCATTAGCATAAGAGCTGTGAGTCAATGCCCAGTTTAATAATTCGATTTTTCTAAACTTATATCCTATTTTATTTTGAATTTCATTTAACAAATGAATCCTCTCTGCATTAATTACATATCTCATTAACTAGCCCTCCAAATCAAAGATTTATAGAGGTATTATTATAGATGTTTTAATTATTTTAAATCATCTATAATAATACCCACATACCTTAGTTTACTATACAACATGTGTATTATGCAAACTATTTTAAACTAAGGTCAACAGCTCAATTCTAAAGCAATTTCAATCTATTTAAAGTTTGCAAAAAAGATTATACAGCCTCGACTCAATTGTTTTAAGAGTCTTGGCTGTTTAAATTGTTTTATCCTATTAGCAATTAAATTTTAGTCTATATATTTTTTTATAACTATAGATGCATTATGTCCACCAAAACCTAATGAGTTGGATAATGCAATACTTACATCTTGGAATATACCCTTATTTGGTACATAGTCAAGATCACATTCCTCGTCAATGGTTTCATAATTTATTGTTGGAGGTATATATCCATTTGATATAGACAAAGCACATGCACATGCCTCTACTCCTCCTGCTGCTCCTAATAAATGTCCTGTCATTGACTTGGTAGAGCTAATTTTCAAATTGTATGCATGTTCTTTAAATACTGCTTTAATTGCTGCAGTTTCAAGCATATCATTATAAGATGTAGATGTACCATGGGCATTAATGTAATCCACTTCACTTGGTTGAATACCTGCATCATTCAAGGCGATTTTCATAGCTTTAGCAGCACCTTCTCCATTTTCTGCAGGAGTAGTAATGTGATATGCATCTGCTGTGCAACCATATCCAATTATTTCTCCGTAAATCTTTGCTCCCCTATTTAAAGCATGGCCTAGTTCTTCTAAAACTAATATTCCTGCTCCTTCCCCCATTACAAAACCATCTCTATTTTTATCAAAAGGCCTACTTGCTTTAGAAGGATTTAAATTATTTGTAGATAATGCTTTCATAGCAGAAAACCCTGCTAAAGCCATAGGGGTAATTGAGGCTTCAGCTCCACCTGTGATAATAATATCACTATCATTTCTTTGTATTATCCTAAAAGCATCGCCAATTGCATTTGTTGATGATGCACAAGCAGTAACTATAGTTTCATTTACTCCCTTTGCTTTAAACATTATGGATATTTGACCTGCAGCCATATTTCCTATCATCATTGGAATGAAAAATGGACTAACTCGCTTTGGT
Organism: Proteiniborus ethanoligenes; assembly: GCF_900107485.1. Lineage (NCBI taxonomy): Bacteria > Bacillati > Bacillota > Clostridia > Eubacteriales > Proteiniborus > Proteiniborus ethanoligenes. The sequence goes on along the minus strand of NZ_FNQE01000015.1, from coordinate 32,785 downwards.
CCCTTTTCTAAAAACTTTTCATGCTGCTCTTCAAAGGTTTCAAGGCCTCCTATACCTGAGCCTAAAATAACACCAAACCTATCATTATTGATTTTCTCAATATCAATTTCTGCATCTTCTATAGCAAGCTTAGATGCTGCTACTGCATACTGGGTAAATCTATCCATTCTTTTTGCTTCTTTTTTATCTATATATTTTTCAGGATCAAAATCTTTTATCTCTCCTGCTATTGTGGTGTTAAATCCATCTATATCAAATCTAGTAATATTTGATATCCCATTTTTGCCTTCCAGAAGCGAATTGAGAAATTCTTCCTTTCCAGTTCCTATTGGGCTTATTATTCCTAAACCAGTAATCACTACCCTTTTTTTCATATTATCCCTGCCTATCCTATATTTAATTAGTTTAATAAAAACTAGAATAAAATCTAATAATAGTGTACAATAATATTTGAATTTTATTTTTTATCTATTTTTTAAGGTCCCGACTTGCGGGACCCTTTTTTTATTCTCTTTACTTAGTATTATTCTGAATATATTCAACTGCATCTTTAACAGTAGCTATTTTTTCAGCTTCTTCATCTGATATTTCAATATCAAATTCATCTTCAATAGCCATAATTAATTCTACAACATCTAATGAATCAGCATCTAAGTCTTCTTGAAAAGAAGATTCAAGGTTAATATCTTCTTCTGCAACATCAAGTTGTTCTGCAATTAGCTTTTTAATTTTGTCAAATATCATAATATGCACACCTCCTTCCACAAAGCATATATATTATATTAAATTAATATACCACCATCAACAACAATTATTTGTCCAGTAATATATTTTGACATGTCACTTGCTAGGAATGCTACTGCATTAGCTATATCTTCAGGTTCACCAAGTTTTTGCAATGGTATTTTTTCTAGATACTCATTAACTATTTTTTCTGGAAGCTTTTCAGTCATGTCTGTAGATATAAACCCAGGAGCAACAGCGTTAACTCGAATATTTTTCTTAGCTACTTCCTTGGCTAAAGATTTAGTAAACCCAATTATACCTGCCTTTGAAGCAGCATAATTACATTGCCCAGCATTGCCAGAAGCTCCAACTATAGATGCTACATTAATAATGCTGCATTCTTTTTGTTTTAACATATTTCTTATTAAAGATTTAGTGACATTAAATGTACCCTTTAAATTAACATTGATTACATCATCCCATTCTTCTTCAGTCATTCTCATAAGAAGATTATCTTTAGTGACTCCAGCATTATTAACTAATATGTCTATTTTGGAAAAATAATTCATTCCTTGTATTACTAAGCTTTCAACATTATCCATTTTTGAAACATCAGCCTTTACAGCTAATACACGTCTTCCCATTTTTTCAATCTCTACTTGCACTTCTTTTGCTTTTTCTTCATTGCTTGAATATGAAAATAATATATCAGAGCCTAGTGAAGCAAGTTTAATGGCTATGGCTCTCCCAATACCCCTAGAGCCTCCAGTAACTAAAGCTGTTTTACCTCTAAGATCCATGTCCTCACTCCTACTATATTTTAGTTAACAAATTATCTAGTGTTTCAATATTCTCAACATTAAAATAATCAAACTCATTATCATATTTCTTACTAATTTTTTTTGCAAACCCAATTAAAGTTTTTCCTGGTCCTATTTCGATAAAAGTATTTATACCGTCATCTATCATTTGTTCTATAGATTTTTCCCATAAAACTGGCATTGAAACCTGTTTAGTCAACAAATCTTTAATTTCGTCACTATTAATAATATAATCTCCAGTTACATTTGATATAATTTTTTTAATAGGCTGATTGATGCTTACATTAACTAGTTCATCTTTTAACTTATCACCAGCATTCTTAAGTAAGCTGCAATGAAAAGGTGCGCTTACAGAAAGAAGAGTTGCTTTTTTTGCACCTAATTCCTTGGCTATTGTGCATGCATCCTTTACTGCTTCAACTTCACCAGAAATAACAATTTGACCAGGACAATTGTAATTAGCGCCTTCAACAACTCCTTTTGTTCTAGCTTTATCCATAGCCTCCATTACCAAACTATTATCTAATCCAATTATTGCTGCCATAGCACCCTTACCTTCTGGCACTGCTTCTTGCATAAACCTTCCTCTTTTTTTTACTAGCTTTACTGCTTCCTCAAAGGATAATACATTTGAGTATACTAATGCTGTATATTCTCCTAAGCTTAAACCTGCACAGATTTCTGCATTTATTCCATGCTCCCCAATTACCTTTAAAATTGCTACAGAAGTGGTCAAAATAGCAGGCTGAGTGAATTCAGTTTTCATCAGTTCTTCATCAGGTCCTTCAAAGCAAAGATTTTTTAAATCTAAATTAAGACTTTCATTTGATATTTGAAATATTTTATTAGCACTAGGGTATTTTTCAGCAATTTCTTTTCCCATGCCTATATACTGAGCACCTTGACCTGGAAATAAGAAGGCTATTTTTCTCATCCTTTATCACCTCTATAGACTATATATATTTCTTCTAATAGCTTCAGCCTCTAACATAATATCTTCTATAACTGCTTTGCAAGTTTTTATGTCTTTTATCAGTCCACTTATTTGTCCAGCCATAACTGATCCATTAACTATGTCCCCCTCAATAACAGCTTTTCTTAACATGCCAACTCCAAAATTTTCTATAGTTTCAATATCAGTATTTTGTTTTTCAAGTTGAGCTAGCTTTTTAGTAAATGCATTTTTTAATGCTCTTACTGGATGACCAGTAGTCCTGCCTGTAGCTACTGCATCTCTATCGCTTGATTTAATTATTGCTTGTTTATAATTTTCATGCACCTTACATTCAACTGTACAAATAAATCTTGTTCCTATTTGTACTCCCTTCGCACCTAATGACAAAGCTGCAATAAAGCCTCTTCCATCGGCTATCCCTCCCGCAGCAATCACTGGGATTGTTACCTCGTCGGCAACTTGTGGAATAAGTGACATGGTAGTTAGTTCCCCAATATGCCCTCCAGCTTCAGTTCCCTCTACAACAACTGCATCAGCACCTATTTTCTCCATCCTCTTTGCTAAGGCCACTGATGGTACTACAGGTATTACTTTAGTACCTATTTCCTTAAATTTATTAATATATTTTCCTGGATTCCCTGCTCCAGTTGTTACTACAGGAACTTTTTCTTCATATAAGAACTCTATAATATCCTCTGCATATGGAGATAAAAGCATTATATTAACCCCAAAAGGTTTGTCTGTTAGTTTTTTTATATTAGCAATCTCTGCTTCAATAACTTCTCTAGGAGCATTCCCACATCCTATTATACCTAATCCTCCAGCATTTGAAACTGCTGCCGCTAGCTCTGATGTAGCAACCCAAGCCATTCCACCTTGGATTATCGGATATTCAATATTAAGCAAATCACATAATTCTGTCTTTATCATTTTATGCACTCCTTCTACTGTGCCATTTTAAAACCATGGCCCCCCAGGTAAGACCTCCACCAAAACCTATGAGTAAAATCACATCATTGTTCTTTATTTTGTTTTTTCTTACTGCTTCATCTAAAGCAACAGGTATAGAAGCTGAGGACATGTTACCATAGTTTTCTAAATTTATATATACCTTATCTTCTCTAAGCTTTAATTTCTTTCTTGCTGATTCAATAATTCTCATGTTTGCTTGATGAGGTACTAAAAAATCAATATCTTGTAGCTTTAAATTTGTTTTTTGAATAACCTTAAGGGATATTTCCTCCATCTTTCTGACTGCAAATTTAAATACCTCATTGCCCTCCATATAAATATAGTGTAATTTGTTTTTTATTGTATCATCTGTGGCAGGCATTAAAGAACCTCCTGCTGAAATTTTCAACAAATCCTTTCCTTCTCCATCTGCACCTAAGTCTAAGCCTAGGACTCCTTTACCTTCTGGTACCTCGCTTACAACAACTGCCCCAGCACCATCGCCAAACAAAACACAGGTGTTTCTATCTGTCCAGTCTGTTATTCTTGACAGTGCTTCTGCACCTATAAGCAGAATGTTTTTGTATATGCCTGAACTTATGAAAGAATATGCAACTGAAAGTCCATATAAAAATCCAGAGCATGCTGCTTCTAAGTCGAAGGCCGCTGCATTCTTGCACCTTAAGCTTTCTTGAACTAAACAAGCTGTTGATGGAAACATCATATCTGGAGTAACAGTTGAAACAATAATTAAATCTATATCCTCTGGTTTTATTTCTGCATCTTCTAAAGCTTTTTTAGCAGCTTCTATCGCCATATATGATGACCCTTTTTCTATATCAAGTATTCTTCTTTCTCTAATTCCAGTTCTAGTTCTTATCCATTCATCAGTTGTATCTACCATTTTTTCTAAATCAAAATTTGTAATCACCTTTTCAGGAACATAACTGCCAGTTCCTACTATTCCTACTCCTTTAAATTCTTTCCTCCCTATCATGATTACCTCCTAAAAAACTTACTTCATCTTCTATTCTTTCAATTACTTTATTCTCGACAAGAATTTTGGCCTGTTTTATTGCATTCTTAATAGCTTTTGCATCTGAGCTACCATGAGCTTTTATTACTACTCCTTTTATCCCTAATAAGGGAGCACCACCATATTCGGTATAATCAAGTCTTTTCTTAAATTTCTTCAATCCTGATTTTAATAATAATGCTCCTATTTTACTAGTAAAAGAGCTCATGAATTCTTCTTTCAATAAGCTGAAAATTGACATTGCAAGACCTTCCGTCAGCTTTAATATAATATTTCCAACAAAACCATCACATATTAATACATCTGCATCTCCTTCTGGTATATCCCTTGCTTCTATATTGCCAGTAAAATTAACATTTGTATTTTTAAGTAAATCATAGGTTTCCTTTGATAACTCGTTTCCTTTTCCCTCTTCAGTACCAATGTTTACAAGAGATACTTTAGGATTTGCAGTATCTAATATTTTTTCCATATAAATAGAGCCCATTATTGCGAATTGTTGAAGGTATTTTGCTTTGCAGTCTGTATTTGCACCTGCATCTAGCAATAAAGATACACCTTTTTTTGTTGGATAGGGTATAGCAAGAGCTGCCCTATCTACACCTTTTATTCTCTTTACAAGAAGTAAGCCACCTGCCAACAAAGCTCCCGTACTTCCAGAAGAGACAAACGCATCTGCCATTTTGTCTTTAACTAAGTTCAACCCCATAACCATAGATGACTGTTTTTTTCTTCTTACGGCCATAGCTGGTTCTTCATCGTTTGTAATTATATCTTCAGCACTAATTATCTCAATATTGTTTCCACTATATTCATATTTCGACAATTCATTTTTAATTATCTCTTCATTACCCACAAGAATTATATTGATTCCTAATTCTTTTACAGCCTCAATACTACCTTTAACTGTAACCATTACCCCCTGATCTCCACCCATAGCATCTACAGCTATTCTCACATTAATCCGCCTCCTGAACATTCTGGTCTATAGACACAAGAATAAATTTACCTCTAAATACTTGTTTTTGTCCAACATATGTAAATACATGAACAAAATACTTGTTTCCTCTTTTTCTAGTTACTTCTGCTTTTGCAATTAGCTTTTCACCAGCTTTAACTAAGTCCTTGTATTTAATGTTTGCAACCCCTGTTAATGCAACATCTGCATCTATTACTGCAATAGCTAAGGATTCTGCTTGAGCATAAATATTATGTCCTCTGACAATACTTGTTTTCATAAAAGCCATTGTTTCATCTGTTTCCAGTATGGATATTCCATTTTTCCCTAAGCTAATATCTACTAATTCTCCTACTATCTCTGTACCACCGATAGTTCTAACTTTTGAATAGCTTTTTTCTGCAACATTTTTTATTCTCTCTCTTAATTCTGGTATTCCTAGCTCAAGTCTATCTAGTCTAATAGTTTGAATGCTTACATTGAATAATTGCATTAACTCTTCATCAGTTAAAAATGGATCCTCCTTTAATTTTTCAACCAGTCTAATATGCCTTTCTTTTTTACTAAGCTTATTTGCACTCACAATTTTCACCTCGAGTTAATACTTGTATATAGTACCTGGTACTAATAACGAGTATATATTAATATTTTAAAAAAATCAATAGTTTTTTATAAAAAAAAGATAGTGCTATTACCCACTATCTTTTTTCATTCATTATTCAACTGCTACAACTTCTTTATTTTTGTAATATCCGCATGACTTACATACTCTATGTGGTAGTTTTGGTTCATGACATTGTGGACATTCAACTACTGTAGCTTTTGTTAAAACTTGAGATGAAGCTCTTCTTTTATCTCTTCTTGCTTTTGATGTCTTACGTTTTGGTACTGCCATTTAAAACACCTCCTTAAATCAGTCAAATAAATCCTTTAATTTAGCTAGACGAGGATCAATTTCTTGAATATTACAATCACAATTTCCTTTATTCAAATCTCTTCCACAGACTAGACACAATCCCCTACAATTGTCGTTACAAACTGACTTCATAGGTAAAGACAATATTATAGAGGTTAATATTTGCTCTTTTAAATCTAATTCATTATTTTCATAATAAATTATGAGTTCATCATCATCAATTTCATCATGTGATTTAGAGTTCTCCATAAGTCTTCCTGATAGAACAGTCTCTACTCTATTAACAAACTTTTCAAGGCATCTTGCGCAGTTTTCATAGTATTCATAAGAAACCATTGCACTAAGATACAAACTTTCCTCTGTACTATAAACACTTCCCTTTATATTAACTAAGTCTACCAACTCTAATTCACGAAGGTTTGTTGATATTTTAGTTAATTCAACATCTTGTTCAAAGTCTATTTTGTAAACTGCTCTATCAAGGAGTCTTGACAGGTCTATCTTCATCGCCTTCACCTCTTAAACATTGCCAAATTTTATTATATATAAGTTATAGAATGTTTGTCAAGAACAATTGTTATATTACCATATGATAGAAGATAAAGGCAGGATTAACCTGCCTTGTTATATTATATTAAAGCTTTAGTATCTCTTGCAATCATTAATTCTTCGTTTGTAGGAATAACAAGTATATTAACAGCAGTTAAATCTTTGTTAAGAAAAGCTTCCTTTCCTCTTATGTTGTTTAATTCAGGTTCAATTTTAATACCTAGGCATTCAAGTCCTTCGCAAACTTTCTCTCTGATATAGCTTGAATTTTCGCCTATTCCTGCTGTAAATACTAGTGCATCTATTCTACACATAGTAGCTACATAGGCACCAACATATTTTTTAACCCTATTAACAAATACATCTAAGGCAAGTTTTGCTCTTTCATTGCCTTCTTCCATTGCTATTTCTAAGTCTCTAAAGTCACTACTAATTCCTGAGATACCTAATACACCAGATTTTTTGTTTAGCATATCATTTACTTCATCAAAGGTCATCCCTTCTTTGTCCATAATGAATGGAATTATAGCTGGGTCAATATCTCCGGACCTAGTACCCATTGCTAAACCTTCTAAAGGTGTAAAGCCCATGCTCGTATCCATAGATTTTCCGCCTTGTACTGCACATACGCTAGAGCCATTTCCTAAGTGACATGTAACAATATTTAAGTCTTTAATGTCTTTTCCTAATATTTCAGCAGCTCTTAATGAAACATATTTATGAGAAGTTCCATGGAATCCATATCTTCTAATCTTATATTTTTCATAAAATTCGTAAGGTATTGGATATATATAATTATCAGCCTCCATTGTTTGATGGAAAGCAGTATCAAAAACTGCAACCATAGGAGTATTTGGCATAAGCTCTTTACATGCTTCTATTCCTACAATGTTTGGTGGGTTATGTAATGGAGCTAAGTCTATACAATCCTTTATAGCTTGCATTACATTGTCATCAATAATAACAGATTCTGAAAACTTTTCGCCTCCATGAACTACTCTATGACCTACTGCACCAATTTCATCCATTGACTTTATGATACCATAATTAGAGTCTACTAGTGCATTTAAAACTATTTCAAGCACTACTTTATGGTTGTCCATTGGTTTTTCAATTACTACTTCTTCTTTTCCTGTTGGTTTGTGTTTAATTCTAGAGCCTTCAATGCCTATTCTTTCTGCTAAACCTTTAGCTAGAACATTTTCATTAGTCATATCTATTAATTGATATTTTAATGAAGAGCTCCCACAATTAATAACTAAAATTTTCATGTCTATCCCTCCTACAAGTATATATATTAACAATCCCATATTATTATAGTCAAGCAAAAAAATCAACTGTATTATAGATTATTTCCTATATTAATAATTTTTAATCTTTTAAAAAATGATATAATAAAGAAAAGTATATGAAATAAATACTTATTTTTCATTTTTTGGAGGTTGTTATGAAAATTGTTGGACTGATTACAGAATATAATCCTTTTCATAATGGACATTTATATCACTTGAATAAATCTAAGGAAATTACATGTTCAGATTATTCTATAGCAGTAATGAGCGGTAATTTTTTGCAAAGAGGTGAGCCTGCTTTAGTAGATAAATGGACTAGAGCTAAAATGGCCGTAGATAATGGCGTTGATTTAGTAATAGAATTACCATTTATATACGCATGTCAAAGTGCAGAATTTTTTGCTTATGGTGCTGTTAGAATATTAGATAGTTTAGGTATTGTTGATAGTGTTAGTTTTGGAAGTGAACTTGGAGATATCCATCTATTAGAATATATAGCAGAGATATTTAATAGTGAATCGGAAGCATTTATAGAATACTTAAAAGATTCTCTTGCACAAGGAAATTCTTTCCCCAAAGCTAGAGAACATGCTTTAGTTAATTATTTAAAAGATTGTGCTCCTCATTATAGCTCTAAGATTAGTGATGTTATTTCTAATCCAAATAATATCCTTTCTATAGAATATTTAAAAGCATTAAAGAAGATTTCTAGTAATATTAAGCCATATACAATTAAGAGAAAGAATTCTAATTATCATGATAAGAACCTTACTGGCAGATTTTCTAGTGCAACTGCTATTCGTGAACAATTACTGAATAATCATATGGCAAAAAACATAATAGATACTGTTCCAGCTCCTACATATATAAGTCTACAAAATTTTTTAGAAGAAAATAAGGATTTTAACAGAATCGAAAATTTTTCAAATATTCTTTTATACATACTAAGAAATAGTACTCCTGAAAAACTTAAGAGCATTATTGGTGTTACAGAAGGGCTTCATAATAGAATTATAGACTGTTCTACTAATTATAGTAATATAAATGACATCCTAAACTGTATAAGCACTAAAAGGTTTACTTTAACTAGACTAAAAAGAATACTTATTCACCTTCTAATTGAGATTAACCAAGATGAATTTAATCATCTTCATTTTCATGGACCTCAATATATAAGAGTTTTAGGTTTAAATACTAAAGGATTTGATATACTTAAACAAGCAAAACTAAAATGCTCACTACCTATTATAACTAAGTTTGCTGATTACAAGGAATTTGGTAATAGGGTTTTAAATCAAATGATATTATTAGATAAAAAAGCTACAGATCTATATTTTTTAGGTCTAGACAAGGGTAAAATTAAAATGAACCTAGATTATCTAACTTCACCTTATATTAATTTCATTATTTAATACTTTAATTGTACCTACCCATTTCCTCCTGTTTATTATCATATTATAAAGATGTTCTCAATATAATATATAAGATATAAAGCAGGAGGTTTAATATGTCCAATTATATTATTCTATTTTTTTCTATATGTATTTTAATATTTTTTATTAGTATTATAAATAAGAAGATAGTAAATAGATTTAAAAATATAAAAACCTATTTATTAGTCATACTAGTCTTATTCTTGGTATCTTGTTTAATAATTTATCCTAATAACACCATAAACGCTGCATTAAATGGCTTTAGAACATGGTCAAATATCATTTTGCCTTCTTTAATGCCTTTTTTTATTGGTGCAGAAGTATTAATAGGACTTGGTGTTGTGAATTTTTTTGGTGTCCTCTTAGAGCCAATAATGTATCCTTTGTTTGGTGTATCTGGTAAAGGATCTTTTCCATTTGTTATGAGTATATCATCTGGATATCCAGTAGGTGTTACATTAGTTTCTAAGCTAAGGAATGAAAATATAATAGATAAAATTGAAGCACAAAGACTTGTTTCTTTTTGTAGTACTTCTGGTCCATTGTTTATGATTGGAGCTGTTTCTATAGGAATGTTTAGAAATCCAGCTATTGGAACCCTACTTGCATCATCACATTATTTAGGTGCTATCACAGTTGGATTTCTTTTTAAGAATTATGGTAAAATAGAAAACTTAAATAATGGGTATAGCAAGGGAAGAATTAATTATTTTCGAAAAGCACTTTATAGTTTAGTCCAAGCAAGAAAAAAAGATGGAAGAAATATAAGTATGTTAATGAGCGATTCTATAAGGTCTTCATTTGAATCAATGTTTATGATTGGAGGATTTATAATAATATACTCTGTTATAATTGAAATTCTAATGGTAACTAAATTTATTAATTTTTTTTCATCCCTTTTTATGGTAATATTTCCTGTTGATATAGATATAGAGCTAATCAAGGGCTTTATTAGTGGGCTTTTAGAAGTTACTAATGGCTGCAAGCTAATTTCTAAGGCTAATGGCTCTAGTTTTATTTCTCAGCTATGTGCAGTAAGTTTCCTAATAGGCTGGAGCGGTCTATCTATCCATAGCCAAGCTATTAGTGCTATTGGTACAACAGACATTAATCCAAAACTTTACTTGCTTGCTAAAGGTCTTCATGCATTCATATCTTTTATTTATAGCTACATACTATACAAATTATTTTTTAAGAGTATAGTTGTTTCTTTTATTACTGAGAATTACAGCCTACAAAACAGCTTTGTTGATAACTGGTTAAATACCTTTAAATTTTCCTTGGGTATAGAACTAGTTATGATAGTGGTCACAACAGTAACTGCTCTTTTCATTGGAGCCCTATATAATATAAAAACTATTTTAAATGACAAATGAAAAGACCCCTTCAAAACCACAGGAGTCTTTGTTAATTATTTAAAACCATTTAGTTCTTGTCTGTTTCTCTCTAATGTGTCAATAATACTTTTAAGATTATTCTCTACTTCTTTTAATAGTCCGTCAGCATACTCTCTTGCGCCAATTCTTATTTCTTTAGCATTGTTTTGAGCTTTTGTTATTATCTCCTCTGATCTTTCATGGGCCTGTTTTGTAATTTCATCTTGCTCAACCATTTCTTCGATATGTAATTTAACTTCATCAATTATTGTGTCTGCTTCATTTTGTGCTTCTGCTAGAATCCTTTGTCTTTCTTCTTTTATCCATTCAGCTTGTTTAATTTCATCAGGCAACTTTATTCTTATTTCCCTTATTACATCTAATACTTCGTTCTTATCTACTAATACTTTGCCAGCAAAAGGTATTGTTGAACTACCTTCTATAATGTCTTCTATTTCATCTAATAGTTTTAAAACATCCATATCTTACTCCCCCCTTAGTTTAGACTTAATTGCTAACTCTACTATATTAGGTACTAATCCAGAAATATCACCATTAAAGCTTGCAACCTCTTTTACAATGCTAGAGCTTAAATAAGAATATTTATCTCTTGCAATTAAAAAAAATGTTTCTGCTTCATCATAAAGGCTGTTGTTCATTAATGCCATTTGCATCTCATATTCAAAATCTGACACTGCTCTTAAGCCTCTTATAATCAATTTAGATTCATTTTGTTTCATATAATCTACTAGTAATCCCGTAAACGAATCAACCTCCACATTTTCGAAATTTTTAGTGATTTCTTTAAGTAATTTTATTCTCTCTTCTACAGTAAACATATGATTTTTAGATGGGTTATTTAAGACCAGAACTGTAATTTTGTCGAATTTTTTTGAACTTCTTTTTATTATATCTAGATGTCCATTAGTTACTGGATCAAATGTCCCTGGATATACTGCTTTCATTGTTCAACCTCCCATTGATGTAAAAAGATATTGTAGTTCCTCCATATTTTCTGAAGTCTTTCTTAAATAAATAATTTATATACTCTGGTAATACAATTTTACTTTCATGCTCAGTTATGATGATTCCATTTTCATTTAGTATATTACAAATACTTATTTTTTCAAGTGTAGGCACTATAAGATTTTTTTCATAAGGCGGATCTAAGAATATATAATCAAATAAAATGCCTCTTGAACCTAGCATGCTAATGGCCTTATCAGCGATGTTCTTGTATACATAGGCCTGTTCAGCAAGTTTTGTCCTACTTAAATTTTCCTTAATTGATTTAATACTATTTGTATCACAATCAATAAAATAGCATTTACTAGCCCCTCTACTCAAGAATTCTATGCCTACATTTCCAGAACCAGCATATAAATCAAGCACCTGACTGCCTTCAGATATGTTTCCTAGGATGTTAAATATAGCTTCTTTAACTTTATCAGATGTTGGTCTTGTATGTAATCCTTTAGGAGAGATTAGTTTACTTCCTTTTAACTTTCCTGTTATTACACGCAACAGAATTCCTCCTTAGTATTAGATATTATTTTATCATAAAATTCTTAGGTCCAAAACAAAATATTATTATTTTTTGCAAAAATACTCAGAAATTGCTACTAAAATCCTAAATACCTGTAATTTTTTATTATCTCAATTAAATGAAATTAGTTCATATTCTCGATTAAATAAATTCATGATTTTCATTTTAATCATCTTATTATGGTCTAAGGCTAATTTAGGATCTTCCTCTAAAACTTGAATAGCTATTTTCTGTGCAATTGTTAAAGTGTTTACATCTGTAAACAGATTAGCTATTTTCAACTCCGGTATCCCATGCTGCTTTGTTCCAAAAAAATGACCTGGTCCTCTAGCTTCTAAATCCTTTTCAGAGATTATGAAGCCATCATTTGTTTTCTCCATTATACTCATTCTCTCTTTAGAAGATTTACTTTTGCTTTCATTAACTAAAATGCAATAAGATTGATATGCTCCTCTTCCAACTCTTCCTCTTAGCTGGTGCAATTGAGCTAACCCAAACCTTTCAGAATTCTCTATCATCATAATATTAGCATTTGGAACATTCACTCCTACTTCAATAACAGTAGTTGAAACTAGTATGTCTATCTCACCATTTTTAAATTGGTTCATTACATAATCCTTCTCTGTACTTTTCATTTGCCCATGTAATAGCCCTAGTCTAAATTCTTTAAAATATTTTTCCTTTAGCATTCCATATAATAGAATTGCCGATTGAGCATCAATACTATCAGACTCTTCAATTAATGGACATACTATATAGGCTTGCCTGCCTTTATGTATTTGCTCCTTAATGAATCCATATGCTCTTTCTTTCATTTCACTAGTAATAGCATAAGTCTTTATCTTCTTTCTTCCCGCTGGAAGTTCATCAATTATTGATACTTCTAAATCACCATATAATATTAGGGCTAAGGTTCTAGGTATAGGTGTAGCAGTCATGACAAGTATATCTGGGTTGTTCCCTTTCATAGATAGGGTTGCTCTTTGTCTAACTCCAAATCTATGCTGTTCATCAGTTATTGTTAATCCTAAATTATAAAATTTAACTCTTTCTTGTATTAAAGCATGAGTACCTACTATAATATCTACTTCTCCTTTTTCAATTTTTCCTAATATTTCACTTTTCTTTTTTGAGTTAACATTACTTACTAACAATTCACATTTAACATCATACTTGCTTAATATGCCTTTTATACTTTCATAATGTTGCGTTGCAAGTATTTCAGTAGGTGCCATCATTGCAGATTGGTATCCTGACTTATATGCCTTCATCATAGCAAGAACTGCAATAATAGTCTTACCCGAGCCTACATCACCTTGTACAAGACGATTCATTTGTTTTGATGACTCCATATCTTTAGATATTTCCATAAAAACTCTTTTTTGTGCATTAGTTAATTCGTAAGGAAGTGACTTAATTATTTCATCAATACCATCATCCTTAGAAAATATAATCCCTCTATGATTAGATGTAACTTTTCCTTTAAGAATAAATAGCCCTAATTGCAATAGAAATAGTTCTTCAAAAACTAAACGTTCTTTACTCTTTACATAAGAACTTCTGTCTTTAGGAAAATGAATATTTTTTATTGCTTCACGAAATGAGATTAATTTTAGCTCATGAATAATTTTAGGAGGAATTGCATCTATGAACTCCATGTAATAAGTTGATATGACATTTTCAATTATTTTTGTCAATTCATTATTAGTTAATCCGTCAGTTAATTGATATATCGGCACAATTCGCCCAGTTTTTTTTCCGTTTTCCTCAATCTTTTCATATACTGGATTTTGCATTTCAATATTAGCTCCTGTTTTTTTTACTTTACCACTTATATAGACTATATCTCCCATCATAATTTGATTTACTATATAATTTTGGTTAAACCAAGATAAATGAATGATTCCAGTTTCATCTCTTGCTAATATTTTTATTACTGACATGTTTCTTCTTGGTCTATGTACTTTTGCATTGCTACAAATAACAACTTTTAAATTTGCTTTTTCTCCATTTTGAAGGGTTGAGATCTTTTTTATTTCTCTTCTGTCTTCATAACTTCTTGGAAAATGAAAAAGCAAATCTCCAATTGTTTTAATACCTATTTTGTGTAAATTTTTTGTTTTCTTAGGCCCTACACCCTTAATGTATTGAACTGATTTTTCTAGTATATCCAAAGTTTTCACCTCTACAATTAACTATATATATTATACAAAAAATAAACAAGAATCCAAAGTTTATTCCATTGAATTCTTGTGATTTATATTAATATATAATTAGATTATTCAACTGAAATTAAATAATAATAAAGAGGTTGTCCTCCATTAATTATTTCAATGTCAAAATCTTCTAATTCCTCTTCTATTTTATTTGCCAACTCTATAGCATCATCTTCAGTCATTTCATCACCATAAAAAATGGTTACTAAGCCATTTTCATCAGCTACCATAGTTTTTACTAGTTCAAAAGCTACATCTTGTATATCATTTCCTATTATCTTAATATCTCCATCATATATTCCCATTATATCGTCTTTTTTAATCTCTTTTTCGTCAATAACTGTATCTCTAACTGAAAAAGTTACTTGACCAGTCTTTACAACTTCAATTGCGTCTTTCATATTTTCCATATTTTCTTCTATGTTAAGCTCTTCGTCAAAAGCAACTACAGCAGCTATTCCTTGTGGAATAGTTTTTGTTGGTAGCACCTCTACTCTTTTAGAGCTTAACTCCTTAGCCTGTGTAGCAGCTAATATAATGTTGCTATTATTAGGCAAAATAATAATATTTTCTCCTTTAACATTATCAACAGCATTTAGGATGTCTTCTGTACTTGGATTCATTGTTTGACCACCAGCTATTACATAATCAACATTCAAATCTTTAAATACATTAGCAAGCCCTTCACCCATGGATACTGTAATAAAGCTATATTTTTTATTTTCCATTATTACTTCTTCCTTATTAGATGTGGCTGCATCATTAAAGTCATTGTTCCTATGCTGATATCTCATATTATCTATTTTAATATCTATTAGCTCTCCATATTGCAAAGCTTTCTGCAATACTTCTCCAGGATCATTAGTATGAATATGTACTTTTATAATGTTTTCTCCACCCACTACAAGCATAGAGTCTCCATATCCTATAATTTCATCTCTAAAGAGTTCACTTTCCAAGGATGAATTATTAATTATGAATTCAGTACAATAGCCATATTTAATATCTTCATCTGTTTCTGTATATGTATGCAAAGAATCATCTCTTGCTATAGTTTCTTCAATTATAGTCTCTTCTTTTCCTGTTAAAGCTTCTAAAGCTCCTGTAAGTATCATAATAAGTCCTTTTCCACCTGCATCAACTACCCCAGCTTGCTTTAATACAGGTAACATATCAGGTGTTTTAGATAAAGTTTCTTCTCCATGCTTTATAACTAATCTCATAAATTCAACAATATCGGTTTCCTTTTTTGATATATTAATAGCCATTTCAGCACATTCTCTAGCAACTGTTAAGATAGTACCTTCAATAGGCTTCATAACTGCCTTATAAGCAGTATCTGATCCAGCTTTAAAAGCATTTGCCAATATACTAGTATTTATTTTTTCTGCTCCTGCGAGTTCTTTTGCAAAACCTCTGAATAGCTGAGATAATATAACACCAGAATTACCTCTAGCTCCCATTAAAGAGCCATTAGAAGCAGCAGATACTATTTTATCTATATTATCAGTTTCTAATGTCCTTATTTGTTTAATAGCAGACTGCATAGTCAATGACATGTTAGTTCCAGTATCGCCATCAGGAACAGGAAATACATTCAGTGCATTAACTATTTCTTTATTTTTTTCAAGACAATTTGCAGCTCCAATAAATGATTTTTTTAGAATGTTCCCATCTACATATTCGATTTTCAATATAAGCACCTCCTTAGCCTACTTTTGTACTCTTACTCCCTGTATATTTATGTTCACTTTTTCTACTTTTAATCCAGTCATACTTTCAATATTATATTTTACTTTTTCAATTACATTATCTGCCACAACAGAAATTTTTGTTCCAAACTGCACAACTATATATAAGTCTACAATTATTCTGTCATCATCTGTAAAAACTTTTACACCCTTTTTAACATGATCTTTTTTTAGTAGTTCAACTAATCCATCAGTAGCATTTCTATTTGACATGCCAACTAGACCATAGCTTTCAATAGCTGCTAATCCAGCGATGGTTTCTATTACACTTTCATCAATACTTATTGAACCATATTTATTAGTCAATTTACCTGCCATTTACAGTCCTCCTTTTAAAATATGAGAAAAGCTTCTATGATCTCATTAAAATTAGGGAAGCTTTTCTTGAGTCACTACATAAGTTACTTGTACGAAATCAAGGATTTTGCAATCTGCTTAAAACTCATTGCAGTCAAGTTCTTTTATATATAAAAGATACTGAATTAGAACTTTCCTATTAGTTATAAAAAATACCTAAAGGATTTTTATAACTATATTCTACATTATATTTATATTATCTTCAACTTTAGAATATATAATTAAAATTTAGTATAATATTATCTTTCATATTGCAAAGAATATCTAGTGTATGATACAATAGGATGTGTTGATTTTGAAAATGTATTTATAAAATATTAATTATCGTCAACCTAGATTTTAAGGAGGTGTTTTAATATGGCAAGATTCTGTGAAGTATGTGGAAAGGGAAAAATGTCAGGCCATTTAGTGACTTTCTCAAATAAGAAAAGTAATAGAACTTGGGCTCCAAATGTACGTAGAATAAGAGCAATCGTTAACGGTGCTCCAAAAAGAATTTATGTATGTACAAGATGTATCAGATCAGGTAATGTTGAAAGAGCATTATAATTAAAGGCTTCCTGTGGAATGGAAGCCTATCTGATTTTTTGTAATCTTTTTAAGTACTTAGCATAAAGTCTAAAAAATTCTAAACAAACTCCAGCCTAGGCAAATTAACAGTATTCCTATGGCAAAAATCCATGCTTTTAAAGGTATTATTTGTATTATAATAATAACACCTAATACTGCTAGTACTATGCCTAATATCTTTTTTATACTCCCATTAATAATATGACGTCTACAATTCCATCTTCTATACCTTCCCATAGAGACACCCCTCATAAGGCTACTATATTATATTTTATTCAGCATAGAATAAAAAGTTACAAAAAATCGGCTATTAGCCGATTTAAATGTGTGTTAATCCCTTGATCTAATAACTAAGCATGCTCCTTCTTCTATAATAACTATTCCTTCATTATCCTTTATCACATTACTTATGCCTAATGTAGAGCCTAGAGTAAATCTCCTATTATTTGTTTCATACTTAAAACCCTTAAGAGTGACCTTAGAATCAACTAAAGGTATAATAGATATAAAGCATCCCTTTTTCTCCTTTAGTCTTAACTGTTTTTTTGTTATAAATATTTCATTATGGCTATCTACAATAGATATATTGACCTTTTGATTAACTAGCAGCTTATATAGCATCATAATGTTGGCAATAGTATGGTCTAATCTAGTGCCTGTAGCACCACATAATATTATATCAATTGCTCCTTCAGAAATGGCAAATTCTATTGCTAATTCTGTGTCAGATTTGTCCTTTGATGCTTGATATTTTTGAAACCTTACCCCCAGATCCTCAAATTTTTTCAAAATAGTATAATCTAAGGAATCTAAATCACCTACTATCACGTTAGGGATTAGGTTTTTATTAAATAAGTGTCTAGCACCACCATCAGCACATATAACAATATCAGCATCTTTGAAATAGGCTTCTATATCAATATCTGTAATATTGCCATTAGATACTACTAATGCCTTCATAAAATCACTCACCTTATTTAATTTCTCTTCTAATAGGCTTCCAAATCAACATAATAATTATTATAGAAACAATCAATTCTACGCCTAAATAGCCTCCATTATATTTTAGAGAGTATGACCATGAATCAAGATCCTTTGCATTCTCTGAGAAATACACTACTCCTGATAAAACATGGCTTATAAATCTTCCAAATATAGCTATAAAAACTCCAATTACTGCTCCAACATATTCCATGGTTTTGCTTTCTGGCTTAATGCTTTTTATGCTTCTATACATACCAGATAGACCTAATAAGCCAAAAGCTATCGGGTAATCTAAAAGAAATTGAAGAGGATGAACAATATAGGGCTCTAAAACTGCTTGTATCAATCCATACACTGTTCCTGCTAATAATCCAGGCAATGTACCCCACCTTATTCCAATAAGTATAATTGGAATCATGCTACCTGCTGTTACTGAGCCTCCAAACGGCATTTTGTACAATGGAATCATGCTTAGTACAGTAGCTAATGCTATCATAATACCGCTTTCTGCTAAAAATCTTGCTGCTTTGTTTTTTACCATAAAAAAACCTCCCTTAAGTTTTAAATGTTTTCCTGGGGAGGGATTAGTGTCTATAATTTTTCATGATTTTTTTAAAAATGAAAAACAAAATATAAACACTTCCCTACGCTAGTATTAACTAGATCAGGTTATAGGGTCGAAACCTAAATGGCTTCCTCTCAGCACTTATGCTCCCCTAGTGAAATTTTTTTTATCAACATTTAGTATAACAAATAGATGAATAATTGTAAAGTTATAAATTTTTAAACATTCTTGTGACATTAGTTATATCCGAACTATTGAATATAGCAGAGCCTGCCACGAATATATTCGCCCCATATGAGGCTATCTCTTTAATGTTATCTAGCTTGATTCCTCCATCCACTTGAATATCTATATTCAAGTTTTTGCTGTCTATTAACCTTTTTAAATCTATTATTTTCTCTTTCATCTGTTCAATAAAATATTGTCCACCAAAGCCAGGATTTACGGTCATAATTAGTACCATATCAACTTCATCGATAACATATTTAATGTTTTCTATAGAAGTAGATGGGTTAAGAGCAACTCCAGCTTTAACTCCAAAGCTTTTTATATATTGTATTGTTCTATGAAGATGTATACTTGCTTCTTCATGAACAGTAATTATATCTGCACCTGCATCTACAAAATCTTTAATATATCTGTCTGGATTTTCTATCATTAAATGTACGTCAAAGGGTATTTGAGTTACCTTTCTAAGCATTTTAATAACTGGTGCTCCAAAGGTAATGTTGGGTACAAAATGCCCATCCATAACATCTAGGTGAATATAATCAGCTCCGCCTTCTTCAACTAGCTTAATTTGCTCTTCTAACCTGCTAAAATCTGCTGATAAAACAGAAGGTGCTATCTTTATCATGCTAATACCTCCTAATGTCTTTTACTTCTTGTAGCATACTAAGATAATTATCATATCTTGATTGACTTATTTCTCTTTCTTCTACTGCTTTCTTCACTTCACATCCAGGCTCTTTATTGTGACTACAGCCTGAAAATCTACATAAGGAACTTCTATCATATACTTCAATAAAATATTTTATTAGCTCGTCCTCTTTTATAAAGTCAATATCTAAAGTACTGAACCCTGGTGTGTCTACAACCCAACCTCCTGAATCAAGTTCTATAAGCTCTACATGCCTGGTTGTATGTTTTCCTCTACTTGTTTTTTGACTAATTTCACCAGTCTGTAGCTTTAAATTTGATTGTATATTGTTGAGCAACGTTGATTTTCCCACTCCAGAAGGTCCTGCAAATACTGTTATTTTGTCTTTCAATTGTCTTTTTAATTCATCAATGCCTATTCTATTAGTACAACTAGTTTTAATAATTTGATACCCTGCCTTTTTATAGATGTCATAAATATTGTCAATTTCCCCATCTACATCTAAATCTGATTTGTTTATACAAATAATCGCATCTAGGCCTTGGTATGATGCAAGAAGCAAAAATCTGTCTAACAACCAAAGATTAGGATCTGGTTTTTTTACAGCAAAAACTATAACAGCTTGATTTACGTTTGCTACTGGCGGTCTGATTAGTTCTGTAGTTCTATCATAAATTTCCTCTACATATCCGGTGTTATCTTCTTTGTTAATTTTAATCAGGACCCTATCTCCTACTAGAGGTATTATTTTGTTTTTCCTAAAAAGACCTCTAGCTCTGCACTCGTAAATCCTATCTCCAACTTTAACATAATAAAAGCCACCTATTCCTTTGATTATTATTCCTTCTAGCATTAATCAGTCCTCCTATAGTTACTATTAAATTTCTCCCTTAAATTCACCGTCGAAATACACCTCATATTTAGCACTTTTCTTGCCTTCAACTGGAACTGAAATTGATTCTTCGTTTGTATTATGAGTTTGATTATATACTAATTCTCTTTCATTATCTTGTATTCTATATATTTTAACTTCGACCTCACTTTTATCCTTTGCCAAAATAATAGTTAAATTATTATACACCACATCTTCTTCTACAGTTCCTGTTCCTTCACCTGTATTAGAATTGTTGTCTGCTTCAATTCCTTTACTTACTGTTAAATTTACAGTAGTATTTTCCTCTACTTCTGAATTTGCAGTAAAGCTTTGCCATATTACGATGCCCTTGTCAACATTTTCATTTTCTTCTTCTTTTATTTCTACTAAAAGCCCTAAGTCTGTTAACTCTTTTTTAGCATCTTCCACATTATCTCCAATAACATTAGGCATAACAACATATTTAATTTCAGGGCCTTGGCTTACAACTAGACTTACTATTGACCAAGCAGGAACCCTACTAGCTCCATCTGGTGTTTGGCTTATAACATAATCTTTAGGTATATCACTAGGAATATATTTAACACTACTTTTTAATTCATGATTATCTAAAATAGCCTCAGCATCATCAATATGCTTATTAACTACATCAGGTACATCTACCTCTTGTTCCCCCTTGCTTATAGTAACTTCAATTGGAAAACCAGATTTTACAGTATTTCCTGCATCTATGCTCTGCTCCACTATATGGCCTGCTTTAAAGTTGGAACTAAAAACTTCATTTTTAACCTTAAACCCTAACCCTTTTTCTAAAAGTTGTTGTTCAGCTACATCGCGATGTAATCCAACAACACTAGGAACAGTTACTTCCTTTCCTTGTATTTGACCTCTAATCCAGAAAAAACCTCCAGCAAAACCAAGAGTTAATATAAAAGCTAGCAAAATTGCAGTAATTGTAACTATTTTGGAAGTTCCTTTTTTCTCAGGCTCATATTCATTATCCTCTACTTTTTTCTTGTTTTTCTTTTTAACATCATCATATTCTTTCACTGTAGAGTTGATTAGGTCGTCATCTATTCTTGGGATAATCCTTGTAGGAGAATCATAGAATATTGTATTGTCCTCAATATCTATTTCTTCTCTATCTCTTACCTTCTTTAGATCACTTAACAATAATTCTATATTGCCATATCTTAAGCTTTGGTCCTTTTGCACACATTTCATTATTATGCTCTCTATGCTCTTTGATATGGAGCTATCAAAATATGACGGCGGTTCTATATCTTCTTGAATATGCTTTAAAGCCACGGAAATAGGACTATCGCCCTGGAAAGGGACTCTACCTGTAACCATTTCATACATTACTACTCCTAAAGAATAAATATCTGATTTTTCATCAGTATATCCTCCCCTAGCCTGCTCAGGAGAAAAATAATGAACTGAGCCAATTACATTACTAGTGTTGGTAACAGTAGATGCTGTAGCAGCTCTAGCAATGCCAAAGTCTGTAACCTTCACTCTGCCATCCTCAGTCACTAAGATGTTATGAGGCTTAATATCTCTATGAACAATGTGGTTTTCATGAGCATGACTTAAAGCTTCTGCAATTTTTATAGCAATATCTAAAGACTCTTCTATGCTTAATTTCCCTTGTTCTCTAATATATTGTTTTAAGGTTTTCCCATTGACATACTCCATTACAATGTAGTAAACATTATCTTCAACGCCCACATCATAAATGCTAACAATATTTGGATGAGATAAGCTTGCAGCAGCTTGAGATTCTCTTCTAAATTTATTAATAAATTCTTCATCATTAATGAACTCAGATCTTAATATTTTAATGGCTACAAATCTATTCAGAAGTCTGCATCTGGCTTTATATACTAAAGCCATCCCTCCACCACCAATTTTTTCAACAATCTCATATCTATTTCCCAATATTTTTCCAATCATATTTTCACCTTCTTTCAACTTATCTTAACAATCATTACAGTTGTATTATCAAAACCGCCAAGCTTATTTGCTACATCAGTAAGTAAGCCACATACTTTTCTTAAATCATCACAATTGATTATTTCTTCTTTTATTCTGTCATCACTAACCAAATTAGTTAAGCCATCAGTACATAGCAATATTATATCATCTTTTTCTATATTTCTACTAAATATATCTACTTTCACTTCTTCGTCAGTTCCTAAAGCTCTAGTAATAATATTCTTTTGTGGATGGTTAACAGCTTCTTCAAGACTAATACTTCCATTTCTAACCAGCTCAGCTACTAAAGAATGGTCTTGTGTTAGCTGATGTAACTCATCTTTTCTTAATAAATATGCCCTGCTATCCCCTACATGCCCTATGAAAATTTCATTTTTATAGATAATACCAGTAGTCACAGTAGTTCCCATGCCATTATAATTTTCATTTTCTCTAGCTTCTTTTAATATTCTGTTATTTGCTTCAGCTAAGGTTGAATTAATAAACTTAGGAATGTCAAGATTGCTATTAATGATATTTTCTTTTTCTCTGTTATAATTCTCTTCAATAATTTCAATAGCTAGCGTACTAGCTATTTCACCTGCATTGTGACCACCCATACCATCTGCTACCGCAAATATAGGTAATCTGTCATCTTTTGAATAATAGTATGAGTCCTGATTAATACTCCTAACTTCTCCTATATCAGAGCATACACAAATAAACATTTTAGCACCCCACTTTGTGAAATAATGTGGCTAAGCAAAATATATCATTAATTAATAGTTTCCCTATTAATATAATCCCTTCTTAGTTGTCCACAGGCAGCATTTACATCTGCTCCCATTTCCTTTCTTATAGTAGTACTTATGCCGCCTTTAACTAATATTTCTTTAAAATTATTTATTGCTTTATTATTAGATTTTTCATGTTCAAATTCTTTAATAATATTTAGTGGTATTAGATTTACATGACATAGCATTCCATTAAGGAGCCTTACTATCTCCAATGCATCAGATAGTTTGTCATTTACGTCCCTAATTAAAGTATATTCAAAGGTTATTCTTCTATTAGTTTTTTCAATATAATAATTACAAGCTTCTATTATCTTATCAATACTATATCTATTAGCAATAGGCATTATTTTCTTTCGTTCCTCATCAAAAGGTGAATGAAGAGAAATAGACAAATTAATAGGCATTTCTTCTTCGGCTAAATCATAAATTTTAGGAACTATACCGCAGGTAGATATAGTAATATGTCTATGTCCTAAGTTCTGTCCTTCTTTACTATGAATAATTCTCAAAAATTTTATTGTGTTTTCATAATTATCTAATGGCTCTCCACTTCCCATGAGCACTATATTAGATATATTCTTACCTTGGTCTTTCTGTATCAAGTAAAATTGCTCTAGTATCTCTCCTGGTAGAAGATTTCTAACTAACCCATTCTTAGTAGATGCACAAAACTCGCATCCCATTCTACAGCCCACTTGAGTAGATAAACAAACTGTGATTCCATGTTTATGTTTCATCATCACACTCTCTATAATATTATTATCCTCTAATATAAACAAATATTTGCTGGTTTCATCATATTTTGAATCAAGTCTTTTAGCTACTTTTAGGGTGCTAAATAAATAGTTTTCATTTAGCTTGTCTCTTAGAATTTTGGGTAGTTCTGTAATATCATCTATTGAGGGAACCATTTTTTGATGTATCCATCTAAAGGTCTGAAGAGCTCTATATTTTTTCTCACCTAATTCTAAAAAAACATCTATTAAATCCTCCAATTGAAGTGATTTTAAGTCAATAGTTTTCAAAAAATCCCCCCTCGGAAATTTTATTAAACAATATATATTATATCATACTAAAGCTCAGTTTAACTATAGTCTATATTTTAATCATTCTTGAAATAAAAAATCCATCAGTCTTGTGTACATTAGGATAAAGCTCAATATATCCTTTTTGTGCCTCTTTTTTTAACACTTCATCGTTTACTAGATTTTCAAAGTTACTAAGCTTAAAGCCTTTATTATTTTCAAGAAATTTCTCTATTAAATATATATTCTCTTCTCTTTGTATTGTACAAGTACTATAAACCAAGGTTCCACCTTTTTTCAAATATTTACTGCTATTTGTTAATATATCATATTGTAGTTTACTTATTTGAGATAAATCTACCTCATACTTATGCCATTTTATATCTGGTTTTCTCCTGATCAATCCTAATCCTGAACATGGAGCATCTACAAGGCAGCAATCTACCTTACCAATCAAACTTTCATCTATTTGAAGTGCATCAAATTTCTCTATTTGAGCAATGCGAATATCCAATCGCTCAACATTTTCTTTTATTAATCCTAATTTGTGCTCATGAACATCCCTGGATATTATCAATCCTTTATTCTCCATTATTTGAGCCATATGAGTAGTTTTGCCACCAGGAGCACTACATACATCTAAAACAAGGTCTCCAGGTTTAGGGCTTAATATTTGAGCCACTAACATAGAACTTTCATCTTGTATTTGAAACAGACCACTTTTAAATTCTTCTGTTTCAGTTATCCTAATTGGATTGTCAATTATTATACAATCCTTTGCATATTTTCCTTCGCTAACATTGAAACCTTTATTTATTAATTTATCCATTAGTTCTTTATTAGAAATTTTTAGTGTATTAACTCTTATATTTAGCATTGGTCTTTCATTATTGGCAATGCATAAGCTTTCGGTAAAATCCATTCCATAATCTTCTAACCATTTTTTCACCATCCATTGAGGGTGAGAATATTTAACAGATATATATTCTATAGGTTCTATATCTTTTTCAGGTAAAATAATATTATTTTTATTCTTAGAAATATTTCTTAAAATTGCATTAACAAAACCAATAGAACCTTTATGTCCATATTTTTTTGCTAGTTTTACAGACTCATTTACAGCAGCACTATCAGGGATTCTATCCATGAAAACTATCTGATAAATTCCTAACCTAAGTATGTCTTTAATTATTGGTGCAATCTTATTGTTTTTTACTTTTGAGTACTTATTGATAATCCAGTCAATATATAATTTATTTTCTATGGTTCCATATACTGTCTCTCTGATAAATGCTTCATCTAAGTAATTTATATCATTACTTATATTCCTGCTTATAGATATATTAGAATATGCTTCCTTCTCATTTATCTCATTTAGTATGTTTAACACGATTTCCCTAGGACTTCTTTTCATTGTTTCACCTCTTGTTATTTTAAAAAAACAAGGGGTACATGACCCCTTAATCCCTTCTTTGCATTTCCATCAATCTAAGCAACTGAGTAATTACGTAACTGTTCCATATATAAACAGTATTAGAAAGTCTAAGTACTCAATACTAATCAGTCTTAAACAATATTGCTTTATTATCTATTTTAATAAAACCCCAGTTTCAAATTGATTTCCTCTTAAAAATTCTGAGATTGTCATACTCCTTTTGCCCGGGAATTGAATTTGCTTTAAAACTACACACTTGTCTAAAGCATTTACAAATATTCCTTCTTCAGTTACCTTTACTACTTCTCCATTATCTCCTTCTACAGATTTATCAACTATATCTACTTCCAATATCTTTACGTTTATGTCCTTATACATTGCATACGCACCAGGCCATGGCTGAGTTCCTCTAACTAGATTTTTAATATTAATTGCACTCTCATTCCAATTAATTTTCCCAAGCTCTTTTGTCATCATGCTAGCATATGTGGCTTCATTATGATTCTGTGGAGTTTTTACTAAAACACCACTGTCTATTTTCTTTAAAGTTTCTATTAGCAATTCTGCCCCCATATTCATTAATCTATCATGAAGCTGACCTGCTGTTTCTTCTTCATTTATTTCTGTTTCAGTCTTAAGGAGCATATCTCCTGAATCCAAACCTTTTTCCATCATCATAGTTGTAATTCCTGTATGCTTCTCTCCATTTATAATGGCCCAATTAATTGGTGCTGCCCCTCTATATTTAGGCAAAAGGGATGCATGAACATTGATGCACCCATATTTAGGAATTTTGAGTATATCTTCTTTCAATATTTGTCCGTATGCAACTACAACTATTACATCAGGATTTGTATTTTTTATTGTATCTATGCTTTCTTTAGAATTAACATTCTCCGGTTGAAACACAGGTAACTCTAATTGTAATGCCTTTTCCTTAACAGGAGTATGAGCTACTTTCTTGCCCCTTCCTTTAGCTTTATCAGCTTGCGAAACAACTAGTAGAATTTCGTGTCCAGCCTTATACAAAGCTTCAAGTGTCGGAACTGAAAAGTCTGGCGTCCCCATAAAAAGAACCTTCATTATTAACACTCCTATTCTTCTTCAGTATCTATTACTTTATCAGTAAACAAGACACCATTTAAATGATCAATTTCGTGACACAATGCCCTAGCTAGCAAATCAAAACCTTCAATCATTTGCTTCTGCCCATCTATGTCCAGATATTCTACTTTTACTCTTTTAGGTCTGTTTACCTTTCCATTTTTCCCAGGAATGCTTAAACAACCTTCCAAGTCAATGTTTTCTCCTTCCTTTTCTATCATTACAGGATTAACTAAAGTTATTGGTCCTTCTCCTACATCTATAACTATCAACCTTCTTAGTATTCCCACTTGAGGAGCTGCTAATCCTACTCCTTCTTCCTTATACATGGTCTCTATCATATCTTGAGCTAAGGTTCTTATTCTATCATCAATTACATCTATTTCCCTAGATTTTTTCCTTAAAATAGGATCATCATCATATCTTAATTGTCTTACAGCCATTTTGTTACCTCCTAAATTATTGAAACTGGATTTATATCTGTACTTATTCTTATATTTTCAAAATAATTTTTTGTTCTACTTTCTTTATTTACCCTATCTAGTACCTTGATTATCAAAGAAAGGCGTGATTCTTTAATTTTTATTATAATCTGTCTTCTAAATCTGCCTTTTATTCTGTAAATTGGCGCTTCCATAGGGCCAATTATTTTATTGACTAAATCTAAATCGTTAGTTTCTTTAATTATATCTTCTTTAATTTTATTAGCAATTTGTTTAGATGATTCAAAAACATCTTTTTCATTTTCACCTGAAACGATAATGCTTACAATGTTAGTAAATGGTGGATAATCAAATGCTTTACGTATTGATATTTCTTTTTCATAGAAACTAATATAATCATGATATTGGGCTGTTAATATGCTATAGTGGTCAGGCTCATAAGTTTGCAGTATGACTCTGCCTTCATATTCACCTCTACCAGCTCTACCTCCAACTTGTGTCAGCAACTGAAATGTCCTCTCAGAAGCTTTAAAATCTGGAATATTCAATGTAGTATCTGCAGCTATTATTCCAACAAGGGTTACATTTGGGAAATCTAATCCCTTTGATATCATCTGAGTACCTATTAATATATCAATGCTACCTTTTTTCATTTTCTCAAATATTCTTTCATGGCTTCCTTTAGTTGAGGTAGTGTCCATATCCATTCTAACAATTCTTCCCTGTGGAAATAATTTCTTTACCTCATCTTCTACCTTTTGTGTTCCTATACCGAAATATTTAATATATTTGCTTTGACAACTTGGGCATACTGTTGGTGGCTTAAAAGTATATCCACAATAGTGACACTTAAGAATATTTTGAGCTCCATGATAGGTTAAAGCAATATCACATTCTTTACATTTTACAACAAATCCACATTTTCTACAAGAAACAAAAGTTGAAAAGCCTCTTCTATTTAAAAATAAAATGGTTTGTTTCTTGTTGTTCAGATTATCTCTTATAGCATTATAGAGCTCATTACTGAACATTGATTTATTTCCATTATCTAGTTCTGTTTTCATGTCTATAACTTCAATTTTAGGTAAGCTTTTGTTATTCACTCTATTAGGTAATTCAAGTAGCTTATATTCTCCTTCTTTAGCTTTATAATAGGATTCTATGGATGGAGTAGCAGAGCCTAGTATTAAAGTTGCATTTTCTATTTCACATCTTTTTTCACCAACTTCAATTGCATTATATTTAGGATTAATACTAGATTTATAACTTGTCTCGTGCTCTTCATCTATAATAATTAATCCTAGATTATCAAAAGGAGCAAAAATTGCTGACCTAGCCCCTACTGCAATCTGTACCTCTCCAGCTTTTATTTTTCTCCACTCATCATATCTTTCACCATAGGATAGCCCGCTGTGTAATACGGCAACTTTATTTTTAAACCTTCCTGCAAATCTTTCAACAGTCTGAGGTGTTAAAGATATTTCTGGAACCAATACAATGGCTTCCTTACCCATATCAAGTATTTTCTCAATTAACTGAAGATATATTTCAGTCTTACCACTACCTGTTACCCCATGAATCAAAAACTTATTAAATCCATTTTCAACATAGTCATTATAAATGGCATCAACACATTTTTGTTGATCCTTTGTAAGATCGAGTTTTTTGTATAGATGAATTTCCTTTGTTATGGCTTCTCTCCTGACCTCAATCTCTTCTATTTTTAAATATCCCTTTTCTTCTAATGACTTTACTGAGCTAAGGCTACAGTTAGTGTCTATCATCAACTCCTTCAAGCTGACAACTTCCTTGTCTTGAATGTATTTAATAATTTCTTTTTGCTTTGTCGCATTTGGGGCAATATTACCAAGAATATTATCTCTATCCTTGCCACTAAATTTTTTATAAATAAATTTTTCATATTTTTTATTTACTTCAGCGCTTATTCTTTTATCTATCTGTATTAGACTATTTTTTAAAAGCAGATTAATGCTTGGATTTATATTAGTTATTCCAGTTGCTTCCTTGATTTTTTGTAAATCTGATTCTCCATATTTAAATAAATATTCTAATATCTTTATTCCATTCTTAGATTTTACTTTGTGGTATATATCTTCTTCTTTGCATGTAAGGCTTATAAGCTCAATTACTTTATTTGTTGTTCCCGAAGGCATCATAGTCTTAATAACCTCACTATATTGGGCCATATACATATCTTTTATCCATAAGCTTAATTTTATTAAATTTTCTGAAAGAAAAATTGAATCGTGCAATACGGTTTTTATCGGTTTAAGTCTGTCAAAGTCTACATCAGTATGATTAATCAAATTGATAATCATACCTTCAACCAGTTTGTTTCCCCTTCCAAATGGAACTAGTACTTTTCTACCTATCTTAGCGTCTTTTTCATATTTTGAAGGAATAGAATAAGTAAATAGCTTATCAGTGCTAGAACTTGTGTTGTCTACTACTACCTCAGCAAATATCTTACATGTCATTAAAATCAACCTTTCAATTAAGCATAGAATATAATTTAAAAGCTAGATATTTACATAATAAAAAATCACATTTACTATGTCTAATATCTAGCTCTGTTTCACTCAACAATTAAGCATTACAGATATTTTATCTATTATAACCCTTGCAGCATCTTCTTTTTTCATTAATGGATAATCTGTTGTGGTTCCATCCCTATCTATAATTGTTATAATATTAGTATCGTATTTGAATCCTGCATTTTCTGCTAGTATGTTATTTGCAACAATAAAATCAAGATTCTTATTAACTATTTTTTTCTTTGCATTTTCTATTAGGTTCTCTGTTTCTGCAGCAAATCCTACTAACAGCTGATTTTTCTTCATTTTACCAAAGCAAGCAACAATATCTGGATTTCTAGTAAATTTTATCTCAATTTCAGCTTTATCTTTTTTAATTTTATTTTTGCTTACAGTAACTGGTCTATAATCCAAAGGTGCTGCGGCCTTTACAAGCACATCACAGCTTTCAAAATGCTTTTCAACTGCATTATGCATTTCCTCTGTAGTGTTTACTTTTATTAGCTCCACACCTGAAGGTGGTTCCAGGTTAACTGGTCCAGAAATTAAGATTACTTCTGCTCCTCTTTGTTTAGCTTCTTTTGCTATAGCATATCCCATCTTTCCACTAGAATGATTAGTCATATATCTTACTGGATCAAGTGGTTCAATAGTAGGTCCTGCAGTAACAATAATCTTCCTTCCTTTAAGCTCATCATTAGTCAGTGTCTGAACAATATAATCAACTATATCTGCTGGTTCTGCCATTTTTCCTTCTCCAAAATCACCACATGCTAATCTGCCTGTCCCAGGCTTAATAAATTCATAACCATATTTTTTTAACTTATCCATATTTTCTTTGAATATAATATTATTATACATATTTGTATTCATAGCTGGTGCAAATACAACCTTTGCTTTTGTAGCCATTATTGTAGTAGACAACATATCATCTGCAATGCCATTGGCTACTTTTCCTATAATATTAGCAGTTGCAGGCGCTACTAAAAAAACATGGGCTTTCTTTGCTAAAGAAATATGTTCAATTTCCCATTGTGTTGGCTCTTTAAAAATATCTACAGTAACAGGGTTTTGCGATATGGATTGGAAAGTTAATGGTGTCACAAATTCGGTTGCTGATCTAGTCATTATCACATCAACGTTGGCACAAAGCTTTCTTAGTCTACTAACTACATCCACAGCCTTATACACCGCTATTCCACCGGATACCCCCATTACAATGTTTTTTCCACTAAGCAATTTACACACCTCTTTATATAGCTTATTTGTTAGTATTTGATCTTGTATATGTAAATTTACCTTCTGCCACTTCTTGTAAGGCAATAGATACTGGTTTGCTAGACATTGGATTAACTAAAGGCTCTGCACCATCTACTATTTGTCTTGCTCTCTTAGAAACTAATAGTACCAAAGTGTATCTACTATCTACATCTTTAAGTAAGTCATTAATTGAAGGATATAGCATAAAAAAAACCTCCTATATATCTTTTATTATTTCTATCTGCCTTTTAACTTTACATTTTTCAGCTTCTATGATAGATTCTATTCTTTTTACCGCTAATTCTATTTCATCGTTTAGAATAGCATAATCATATTTGAATACATACTCTATTTCTTTGTAAGCAGTCTTAAATCTTTCTTCAATCGCCGCTTCTGTCTCTGTACCTCTATTTACAATTCTCTTTTTTAGCTCTTCCATAGTTGGGGGTAAAATAAAAATAAACACACCATCTGGATAGAATTCTTTTACCTGTAATGCACCTTGTATATCTATCTCTAATAATACATCTTGCCCCTTTTCAACTTTTTCTAAAACATTTTTTTTAGGAGTCCCATAATAATTTCCATGAACATAAGCATATTCTAGAAACTCCTCATTATTTATCATTTTTTCAAATTGCTCTTTATCTGTAAAAAAATAGCTAACCTTATCTATTTCCCCTATTCTTGGTGCTCTTGTAGTAGAAGATACAGATAAGCTTATCTCTTTATTTTTATCTAATAAATATCTGCAAACAGTTCCTTTACCTACACCTGATGGTCCTGAAATTACAATAAGTAACCCGTTTCCCATATGATTCTCCTCTTTTCATTAAAATAATGTTATTCTATTTCATTGCTGTCTTTACTATTTAATCTATGAGCTACTGTCTCAGGCTGGACAGCAGATAATATTATATGGTCACTATCTGTAACAACAACTGCTCTCGTTCTTCTGCCATATGTTGCATCAATAAGCATTCCCCTGTCTCTAGCCTCTTGAATTATTCTTTTTATAGGTGCTGATTCAGGGCTGACTATAGCAATAATCCTGTTAGCAGAAACAATATTGCCAAAACCAATGTTGATAAGCTTTATACTCATAATTATCCTTGTATGATATAGTCAAGGACTAAAATCATACTCTCCTTCCTTATTTATTTTAATTATCCGCTATAATCAAATTAGACACTGTGGACTTTTTATAATTACCTATAGCTTGACTATTAGATGGAGTGTATTGCCACTGTCTTATTTAAATCATTTATAGTTGGATAAGTTTTAAACTTTTATCTCCCGCAAGGCTATGAGAATAAGACTAGGTGGATCAAAACAGTTGTCAATTATTATAAAGGACGTGGTTCTATGATTTACGTTGGCATTGATATTGCCAAACTAAAGCACTTTGCCGCTGCTATGACCGCTGATGGTGA